>JBCDHA010000065.1:0-11067 GCA_038750705.1 Bacteroidota bacterium | reverse complement strand
AGATTTAAGCCCCTTAAATATTATGGGGTGATGAGCTACAATAACATTACAAGATCGGTCTATGGCTTCCTGTACTACCTTTTCCGTTACATCCAACGTTATCAATACCCCTTTGACTTCGGTATCATGGTTACCTACCAAAAGCCCGGAATTATCATAAGCCTCCTGGTAAGAACGCGGAGCAACAGTCTCCAATTCTTGAATAATATCTTTTATTCTGATCATAAAAGAAGAAATTTGCGGTCATTCAAAAATATGCAAATTATTGAACCGCAACTGTTGGAATGCATTTTTTAGTAATTCTACTTTTTCCTTTTGCCCTGCTGTACGATCTGGTAACCCGTTTTCGTAATCATCTTTACAATATAGGTTACAAAAGATCTTTTTCATTTGAAACTAACGTTATTTCTGTAGGGAATCTGACTGTTGGGGGTACGGGAAAAACGCCCATGGTTGAGTATATCATCAGGACGCTGCAAGAGAAATATAAGCTGGCTACACTTAGCAGAGGGTATGGCAGAAAGACTAAAGGTTTTAGAATAGGTAGTCATGAAGACAATGCGAGAACTATCGGTGACGAGCCCTTTCAAATACTTAAGAAGTTCAGCGATGTGAATGTCATCGTTTGTGAAGACCGTGCTTTAGCTATACCATTTATTTTATCAGAAAAACCAGATACGGATGTTATAGTACTTGACGACGCTTATCAACACCGCTCCGTACAGCCTGACCTAAACATATTACTGACAGATTTTAATTTGCCTTTTTATAATGATTTTATTCTGCCTTCAGGACGTTTAAGGGAGTCAAGACTAGGAGCAAAAAGAGCAGATATCATAGTTATTACCAAGTGCCCTGATTCAATTTCTGAATCTCAGCAAAAGCTGGTAATTGATGCGGTGTCTAAGTATAATTCAGAAGCTGAGATCTTTTTTACCGGCATTAGATATGGAGATTTCAAATCATTCGGTGCAGATAATGACATAAAAGATAAGTTAATCGCATTTAGCGGTATCGCTAAGCCAGATCTATTCGTGAATTATTTAGAGTCCCGGTATCAGCTTACTGAACACATAGGCTTTAGAGATCATTACGAATATACTCTAAGTGATGTCTCAAAATTAGTTGGGAAATTAGATACGGGTTCAAGCTTGGTAACAACCGAAAAAGATATGGTCAAGCTCATAAAACCGGAATTTGAAGATTTGATTAAAGGAGTCAGTCTCTTTTACCTTCCCATAGAAGCCTACTTTATTAAAGATGGCAAGCGTTTTGATGCGTTAGTTCGAAATACAATTCTTAAATATTCAAATTAGCCCCATTTCATTAGCTTTGCTCGTGTTTTTCAAGAGACTTTTTTTGCTGGCCTTACTTTCTTGCAGTCTGAAAGGTATAGCTCAAATACCTGATGTGGGCAGGCAAGAGGCCCCCAACCAACGTAGAGGATCGAGTATACTTGATGATTCTACAAAGCAAACTTACGGCCCAACTACCACTGAGTTCATAATTTTTAATAATATCAAATATAATATTCCAGTTACTTCAATGGTAGATACTACCATATTGGATTGGCATCAAACGCAATTTCAGTATGTATCAAGATATGAGAACCGATACGTTGATCTGGGTAACATAGGTACGGCCATGCATCCGATTTATCCTACCAAGAATGAAATCATAGGAGCTTCAGCAGGTTACGGTGTTTATAGCCCTTATGGCTATGACAATTCTAAGGTCAGGTATTTCAATACCCTATCACCATACTCTAGATTTAAAATTATTTGGGGAGGCGAAGGCCGGTCATTAACCGAGGCCTCCTACACAAGAAATATCAATGAAAGGTCTAACATTTTTTTTGACTATCGCGGGTTATTCATTGATAAACAAATCGGTAGAACAGGTCGTGGTGATCGAAATGTGCAGGGTATAAATTATATGTTTGGTGGAAATTACGGATCTAAGAACCAACGCTACCAACTTTACGGAAACTTCTCAAGAACGCGGCACTCAGTGGATGAAATTGGCGGGGTGGAAGTAGATGATATTAACGACATTGAAGCTTATTTTGATGACAATCGACAAGCGGCTCTCAACGATGTGGACAACATCGAGCTTAGAACAAATTATCAACTTTATCATCAATACAGGATTAAGGAAGGGCTGCAAGTCTATCATGAGTACAACCGATTTAAGCAACAAAATGATTTTATAAGTGTGGAAGGAAATGACGCTTTTTTTGGTGGTGAAATTGAATTGGATACTATTCCAATCAAAGACAGGTCTAAAATTGTATATCGCCAACACGAGGCAGGAGTCAAAGGTGATTTTGGAAAAACGTTCTACAACTTCTATTACAAGCTAAAGGACATAGATTATGACTATAAATGGTTAGATGGCGATACAGTGGGCGTTGAGACAGCGCCGTTAGAGAACTACATTGGGGTTAACCTGAGATTTGGAAACGACTCCTTGAGTTACATCAATGCCTATGGCGAATACTTACTAGATGGTAATTTCAAGCTTGGGGGCACAATGCGAAACCGCTGGATAGAGGCTGAGGGTTACACTGCACTTTCTAAACCCACTTTCATACAGCAGGCCTACCGGGGGCGTTATGATTTATGGGTTAACAATTTTGACGACCCTCTCACCACCCATGTCAAAGGTTCTTTGAATTTTACGCGCGGGCCTTTTAATATCAAACCCAAAGCCTCTTACACTTTGTTAAGCAATTATATCTATTTCCGAGAGGTAGATTCTACAGAACCAAGATCACTACAACCACTTCAGGCTTCTTCAGACATCAGTGTATTAACAGGTGAAGTGGAGTTATCGGTACAATTTCTTAAGTATCTGAATTTTAACACCGAGCTGGTCTACACCACTATTTCAGGAGGTTCGTCCGATGTTGTTCGTATTCCGGATATTTTTGCCAATGGTCAAATTTATTTTGGTAAAGCTATTTTTAAAGGAAATTTACCCGTACAAATAGGATTTGATGTACACTGGAAGTCAGCCTACTTTGCCAATGCCTATGATCCGGCTATTATGCAGTTTTATGTTCAGGATGAATTCGAAGTTCCTGACTATCCAATTGTAGATGTCTTTCTCAATGCCCAAATGAAGCGTGGCAGGTTCTTTTTTAAATTCAATAACCTGTATGAATTTATAAATGGAACAGGTTATTTTCTTGTGCCCGGATATCCCGGGCAAAGCCCTATTTTGGACTTTGGTCTTGATTGGTCATTTTACGATTAATATGGAAAAACATGTATTAGGTCTTGAGTTGCCCACAGATCCGCGTTGGGTAAACATAGCCGAAAAGAAGATTGAAGACATCCTGGTCGATCATGCCTATTGTGAGCAAAAGGCGGCCAGCTCTTGTATATCGCTCATTGTCAAGTTTCCGGAGAAGCAGGAGTTAGTAGATATGCTTACCCCTGTAGTAGCAGAAGAGTGGAGTCACTTTGAACGTGTTTTGGATGAACTAAAAAAGCGTGGTCATGGTTTAGGCAAGCCGCGCAAAGATGAGTACGTAATAAAGCTATCGTCTTTAGAAAAAAAAGGAGGTAGTCGGGAGGAGCAGCTCGTGGAAAAACTACTTATCAACGCGCTGATAGAAGCCAGAAGCTGCGAACGTTTTCGCCTTCTTTGGAAAAATATAGCTGATAAGCGTCTTCAGAAGTTTTACTATGAGCTAATGGTATCAGAAGCAGGGCATTACAAAAACTTCCTGCAGCTCGCCAAGGTATATATGCCTGAAAATTATGTGATGAACCGCTGGAAGGAAATTTTAAAAGGGGAGGCTGAGATACTTAAAACCCTTGAGATAAGGGCAGATAGAATGCACTAGATCATGTCTTCTGCTTCTTTTTCTTGGCTGCGGGGAACAGTATGTTATTAAGAATAAGTCTATATCCCGGTGAGTTGGGATGAAGGTTTAGGTCTGTGGGTTCCTCATTTACCAGATGCTGGTAGTCTTCCGGATCATGACCGCCATAAAAGGTCCAAAATCCCTTTCCATAAACTCCGTGCAAGTATTTAACCTCTTTAATGGAATTGGTTTCGCCCATGATTACAACATCTGATTTTATGAGGCGTTTTTTATAGCCGGTAGTTTGACCATAGAAGCCTTTGATCACCCTCGTATGATTTTGAGTTAACATAGTCGGAATGGGATCCCATTTCGCTGAAAATTCAAAAAGGTTGAAGAAGTCATTTTCTTCTCTCAGCCCGCGCTCGGCGTACTTGTTATCAATGTTTGAAAACTCATACTCAAAAGGGTCCCTTGAGATTTTGAAGTTCTCAAAAGCAAATGTATTGTCATATTTTAGCTTTTCCTGTGCTCTTGGGTCAGCAGGATCTCCATCAAACATACGCTCGATCATATCGATACCTTCGCCTGCCAGCGCTATATCATATGTATCTGTGGCAGAACACATACCGAAGAGGAAGCCACCCCCGGAAACATACTCCCGTATTTTTTTAACTACAGCTAATTTAAGATGTGATACTTTGCTAAAGCCGTGCTTTCTGGCGGATTCCTCAAACTCACGCTGCTGTTCAATGTACCAGGGCATGTTTTTGTAATTCCTGTAGAACTTACCGTATTGGCCGGTAAAGTCTTCATGGTGAAGGTGCAGCCAATCGTACTTTGGCAAACTCAAATTCAGTACTTCATCGTCGAAAATCACCTCGTAGGGTATTTCCGCATAAGTTAATACCAGTGTTACGGCATCATCCCATGGCAGCTTACTTTTAGGCGAATAAACAGCAATTTTCGGATATTTATCCAAGCGCATTACATCGGCGTTAGAGTTTGGGCTGGCGATAGCCTCAATAATAGTATTTGACTGAGCGTCAGATATCACCTCATAACTTACTCCACGAATGATTAACTCATTTTCGAATTTTTGATAATATTTAAATAGAAAGCTGCCACCTCTATAGTTCAAAAGCCAATCTACCTCAATATCATTTTGTAGCACCCAATAGGCAATACCGTAGGCCTTAAGATGATTCGTTTGGCGCTCGTCCATGGGTACCATCAAATAACTGGCGAAAGAAGGAAGGCTACAAAGAAGAAAAGCTATAATAATGAGATTTGATCGCATAGTAGAATTATTCAGCAGTCTAAATTACCGATAAAATGGTTTATCATCTAATCGTACTATTTACAATTTGTTCAACGGATTTTATACTTAGTTTAGTTTCGAATAAAAGGAATTTATCAACGGTAAACAGCCACAAGGATGAATCTTGTAGAAAATATAAAGGAAGGCCTGCGTTCTATTAATGCGAATCTACTCAGAACGGTTTTGACTGCGCTGATCGTTGCCATTGGCATCACGTCACTGGTGGGTATCTTGACGGCTATTGATGGCATTCAGAATTCGGTTACGGACTCCCTTTCCGATCTGGGTGTGAATACTTTTGATATTTACTCTAAAAGAGTAAGAGGTGGCCGTAGGCAAGGGGTTACAGAAAAGTCCCAGCCCCCATTAAAACTGAAGGAAGCCATTCGGTTTATTGATAACTATAATTACCCGGCTGAAATAAGTTTATCCACCTATGTTACCGGGTTAGCGGAGATAAAAAGGGGGTCTGAAAAGACAAACCCGAATGTCAGGGTAATAGGTGGCAATGAGCAGTATGTAGCGCTGGAGGGTTTGGATATAGAAAAGGGCAGAAATTTTTCCATCATAGAAAACCAGTATGGTTCCAATGTGGTGATCTTAGGTAAGGATGTAGTAGATGTTCTTTATGAAAAAAATGAAGAAGTACTGAATACAGAGATTTCTATTTTAGGAGGAAAATATAAAGTTATTGCCCAGTTAGTGGAACGCGGCGAGGCCGGAGGTAACTCACCGGATAATCAAGTCATAATTCCGGTACTCAACGCCAGCAGATTATCGTCTTCCCGCATACTTCGTTATACCATGACGGTAGGTATTAAAAATGTTGATGATATGGCATATGCCATGGGTGAGGCTACGGGAATAATGCGTAAGATCCGCCAGGATCCATTAGGTCAGCCAAACTCATTTGAAATTGTAAAGAGTGAGTCTCTTGCAGAACAATTAGCTGAAATTACCGGCTATATGCAAACAGGGGCTTTTGGAATAGGCTTTGTAACATTATTAGGCGCTTCCATAGCTTTAATGAATATTATGATGGTTTCCGTTACTGAGCGAACGCGCGAAGTAGGGGTGAGAAAAGCCCTGGGCGCTACCCCTAAACGCATCCGGGAGCAGTTCATCATTGAAGCAATAGTGGTCTGCATGATGGGCGGAATAGCCGGTGTAATATTAGGGATTGGTGTAGGAAATTTAATGGCTAAAGCACTGCAGATAAGTGGTTTTGTAGTTCCGTGGGTATGGGTATTTATTGGTCTTGCGGTTTGTATAGTAGTAGGGTTAATTTCAGGTTTCCTCCCGGCAAACAAAGCGGCTAAACTGGATCCCATTGAGTCTTTACGATTCGAATAGTTAGTAAGCGTATCGAGTACTTAGCCCTAAAAAATATCTAAGTAAACTGAAGACCACAGAATAAGGACTTACTACTTATATACTTGTGTCTCAATGAAATATTATCCTATTTAGCAGGGTCTATGCGCAGGATAACCTTATTCTTTACACTACACGTTATTTGTATTGCAAAGCTTCTTGGAGGTGAACTGGTACTTTCAGGGGCATATCAAGGTAAAGATGTGTTCGTCCAGAACCCTTTTAACCGGGTGACTTCAAGTTTTTGTACGCAAAAATTATTTGTAAACGACCGTCTGGTATTAGAAGATCCCAAGGTATCGGCATTCAAAATAGACCTTTCCTATCTGGCCATCGATGATCTGGTCGTCATCCGCATTGAGCATAGAGAGGGCTGCAGGCCAACAATAATTAATCAATATGTACTAAAAACGGTTGCTGACTTTAAATTCTTGAGCGCCGAGGTAGACAATAACAGTGTGCGTTGGACCACTTTTGGTGAAAAACAGCCGGGAGTGTTTACGGTACAACGCGAAACCCAAAAGCCAGGTTGGGAAGAGTTAGGTAGTGTGCAAGGCAAACAGAATTTATCTGATAACTTTTACGCCATGTCTGCGGGCCATGTTAAAGGTGAAAATAAGTATCGGGTTAGGTATAGCTCAAATGACGGTTTTGAAGCCTATTCACTTGACCTCTACTATACCAAGGTGGATACACTCATTACTTTCAAGCCGGTAATCGCTACTTCACAACTTACTTTATCAGACAGTACAGCATTTAAAGTTCTCGACTTCCAGGGTAAGCTGATCAAGCAGGGGAGCGGAAGGGAGGTGCTGTTGATTAACCTTAAGCCAGGCGAATACTTTCTTGAAATTCAAAACCGCAGAGAGAAATTTATTAAGAAGTAAGCACAAACCCGGACTACAAAAGTCTTTAAGACTTTTGTAGTCTCTAGTGCATGATCATTAAACGCTCGCGTAGTACCTCACCGTCCGATAACTGCAGTTGAACATGGTAAAGCCCCGGAACAAAATCACGTGTGTCTATTACAAGTTGATCCGTGCCTAATTCGATAGATTGTTCAAACACTAGTTTACCAAACTGATCATAGATGGTAACCGGTGTTTCGGGCTTCAGCTGATTATTAAACCTCAAAGTAACTTTTTGACTTGCCGGGTTAGGGTATAGGCCAATTGTTCCCGTTAATTCTGCCTCAACACTTGTAATATTGGCGGGTACCGGTACGTTGGTTCGTAGCGCAGCCTGGTAGATTTCTTTGGTAAACTCGTCCTGAATAAAAACAACTACGGCCATATCCTCTGTATCTATCGATCCATTTGGGTTCCATTGGAATTCAACCGGGTTTGAAATGTCATTCATTGCAACCGCGAGTCCCGCCGCGTTTGGAAGCATTTTTTGTACAGCATAATAGAAAGCCGTCTCACCGCTGGCTACAGTCTCTTGCACCATAATGTCCTTCTCAAGTATTGTCGCGTACAAGAGTAAATCATTACCTACATCAGGTAGCAGTTGTGTAATAATCGGGCTAACGATAAGGTTACCGGCATCAACTGATAAATCTATTTCTATATCAAAAGATGAGAGCTCAAGTGCCCGGAATCCAACTTGATCGGTCAGCCAATCTAAAGTTATGGGGCCTGTCAGGCTGGTTGTTCCATCGATGGAAATAGAAGGAGATGAGGAAAATCCATAAAAAAGCGCCCGGGCGCTGGGGTCTATCGGATTTGCATCATTAACAGGGTCTGTTCCTGGGAAATCGGTATGGTAGTTCATCACTATGGCATCAGTATCTTCGTCTATTCCATTGATGTAAGTGTTAAATAATATATCTGCATTATTCTTTGTGTGAGTGGCTTGAGAGGCATTTCTGAAGTTTTCAACGAGTACCGTACGCGTAGCCTCTCCGATAAATACGTTATCAAATGCAAATCCGTCTGCTGCCGAGAACTCGCTTGAAATAAATCCTACGCGCAATTGGAATCGATCTCCTTGCGCTTTAATTGCTGTAAGTGATTGTTTGGAATCTCGCCATTGTGAATCGCTAAGCGTCCACCCAATATCGCTGGGGTTATCATTTAAGTTAGCCCCTGAAAATTCTGATATATCACGCTGATTGTACCAATTCTCAATTCCATTTGATTCGTCAAGATCACCTAGTAGCTGCCAATTGGAAGAACCATCACTGGCAAAACCACTCATAGAGTATTCGATTATAGCTCCATCTTCACCAATGATATCCCTAAAGGTATTTAATGTTAAAAGCGGTTTATCTAAGTCAGTGATGTCGAAAATAGGACTGTATACAAAGGAAAACTCCGAAGCATTATACTCACCAGCGCCCGTAACCCAAAAATCAGTATTGCCATTTAGACCTATGTCGGCACTTTCAGTAATGGTGCTGCCACCTGAGTTATTGACTAACCAAGAAGTGTTGGTTCCCCAGCTTATCCAATTTTGTCGACCTGATTCAAAATCCGCTTGATAAGTATTGGTTGCGGTAATAGGCTCGATAGGTACTATAAATAAGCTGTCTTGTTTAACTCCAACGCAATTCTTGTCACTGATACCCCAGAGGTTGACAATCTTCTTATCCGTTGTTGGAAAGGTAAAACCGAAAGTCTCAAGTGTGGTATTAAAAAATACGGTATCTTGTGGATCATCGTCAATCTCCCAGACCAAACCTTTCAATTCTGTTGCCAAATCAATGTTAGTTACTTGAGGAGTAAATGTGGTTTCTTCGGTTAGCCCGATGCCTTGAAACGTAAAATCAACTATTGGGTTATTTCCAATGTTTACAGCCTCCAGTGCAACCTCTGATTGGCATCCTACGTCCGATGTGACGCTGAATAGCACGTTGTATATTCCCGCTTCAATAAAAATATGATCAGGATCTTCAATGGTAGCTCTATTCGGATTAGTTCCGGTTTGATTCAATATATCATCAAAATCCCAGTCAAACTCTGTTATTTGGGCTCCGGTAACTATGCTGTTGTCTATTGTACCTTCCCCATTAAATCTATACGGAATATCCACACACCCGGGTGGGTTACGGAATGTGGCTTCTGGTTTGGGATTGATTATAATATCCTGAAATACGGTATTTCCACATCCAGTCAGACCTTCTTTGAATTCGTAGGTTATACTTAAATTTTGGGTAACACCAATATCCTCCGGATCGATAAACGCCGTACCATCACCGTTATCCTCTAATCCGGCAATGTTGCCACCGGTAATAGAAAAAGTACTCGTACCTGTTGGGTATCGGTCAATATCACGACTTCCAGTTAGCGCTATCGGCTCTCCGTCAATACAATAGTTAGCGACATTCGTTGCATCCGGGCCATTTTCTTGTACCAATAGCGATACTGCCGGAGTTTCGCCAATAAACACTATTTTCTGAACGATCAGTGAATCTTGCGCATTGAAATTACTTCTATATTTAGCGGTGAACCTTACAGCTACGATACTATCTCCCATTGGGTTTAAGGTACTGCCAGCTATGTCTATGTCAAATTGCCAATCTGCACCGATTTGCACCAGCACGTTGGGGTCAGAGATATCCGCAGGATTCACTAAGTCATCTACATCAATGTCTAATTCTTCTAGAGTAAAACCAGTTCTGCCTGCGCCATCTATGGCAATCGAGCCTCCATTCTCGCAGTAATTGTCTAGCAAACTAGGAATGGGGTCACTACCGTCAAAAACAGTAACTGTTCTTGAGGATGTGGCAGTACAACCAAATTGGTCCGTATGAAGTAATGTAATTTCGTTAAATCCCACATTGGTGCCTTGAGGGTCAAATTGATATCCATCTGTGATATTACCGATTACTCCAGGCCCTGAAAAATCGTTGGTGCCAAGGATTAGTGTAGGATCAGCGATTAGATTATAGTTAATCGTATCTTGGTTGCTAAAAGAGATTTCTTCCGGATCGAAGGTGAAATTAGCAATCACAGAAGAGTTAATAGTTCCAATGGCAGCGTGTATCAGTGCATCAGTTTCGGAATTGCCATCATGGCCGGCAGTACCCCCTATACGCTCAATTGTTCCATTTCCGCCAGAATTAGTTACAATCATCTCAACTCCATCTATTCTTATAAAGTCCCGTTCAGAGGTTCCGTTAACATCATATGTAATTCTTAATGCGCTTGCACTCAGAAATTCATAATCTATGTTACTTAAATCTGATGAAGCAGGTATGGTTAACGTAAGAGTGGCGTTGGTATCAAATACAAAATCACTTGAGGTGGTACCGAGAGTATAGGTAACCGTAGGCCCATTTACTGTTTGAAAATCATTATTGTTACCTTCTCTTATTAAGATGCTTTCGGTAAGCGGCTGGGCTTCGCCAACACAAATATCTACAGTAGGGCCGGTAACCACCACGCCATTCGTAGGCAAACCGTCGGTAATGGCAGGTGCAGACTGCACCGGTATGGTCATTTCATTACCTCCGGCATCTTCAGCTATAGCGAAAACTGTAAAATTCTGATTACTACTCAAGCCGGTTACCTGCGTTACGTGTGCTTGGTTAGGAAATATAACATCAAATGAACCCTGT
>JBCDHA010000064.1:0-11104 GCA_038750705.1 Bacteroidota bacterium | reverse complement strand
GCTTTATCAGGAGTACTGTCCCCTTTGTGGGTATTACACCTTTTGCAGGCGGTCACCAGGTTGTCCCAGGAAGATTTGCCTCCTTTCGACCTAGGTACTACGTGATCCAAAGTGAGGTCTTTAGGTGTACCGCAGTATTGGCACTTAAAGAGATCCCTTTTAAAAACATTTTGCCGGGTAAGCGCCACGCCTTTATAAGGAACATTAACATATCGGGTTAGCCTGATAACTGCGGGCATAGGAAAGCTCTGGGAAACGGATCTTAACCGGTATCCATTTGCAGGCTCTACCATCTCAGTCTTTTTTAAATAGGTCAATAAAAAAGCACGCTGTACCGTACAAATGGATATGGGGCTATAATCCTGATTCAACACAAGTACCTTTCTATTCATCCCCTTAAGATAATGAGGAATAGGAAAGCCCGCAAAATCACAATGCCTCTTTTAAAATTCTTTTTATCGAATATAAAGTATGGGTTTTTATACCTGAAATCTGGTTAATAATTCCGGACTTTGAGAGTACATCTACCCTTACCTTTCCGGAAGCATGTATAATCTTATTCTCCTCCAATAAAATACCTACATGTGTTATCTTGCCATCCATGTTATTAAAGAAGGCCAAGTCGCCCGGCTGGTGTTCGGAAAACTCTATGGGGTTACCTTCATTAATTTGAAAACTTGCATCTCTGGGAAGATAATAACCGCATATTTTAAAAACAATCTGGGTGAATCCGGAGCAATCAATCCCAAACGGAGATCTTCCACCCCATAAGTAGGGCGCATTCAAGTAATCAAGCGCGGTAGACCTGAGAAACTCGTATTCACGTTTCTGGCTCAGGCTTTTAGCTTCTCCATTGAACGCAAGCTGTTCTTCTATCTTAAAAAGCTCACTTGTAGATATGGGCAAAATGCTGCCTCGCACTACATTAATGTGGTGTTTTTTATATAAAATACTGGTTGTTCCGTCCAGGCATATTTTATAATCAGAATTATTGATTTGATCAAAATATTCCTTTGTAATTTCCGTGTGCTGGTTGAGATCGATCCACCCTTCATACTTATCAAAATGCATACGAATCCGAGCCCATTTATGACCATCATCTGTTTGTAGCAGCTCGTAGTGATCACCAAATAAAAGTTGGGTCACCATTTCGCTTCTATCAGAGGGTTCATTTCTGACCGGCACCATGCTTAGCCTGCAAATTCCGTGTGAAATACTCATGCGTTAAAAAATAATAAAGCTCATTTCAAAATCCTTGCCGTTGAATTTCACGCTTCATATCCTTTTCTTTCAGGCTGTCCCGTTTATCATGAAGTTTCTTCCCTCTTGCAAGAGCAATAAACAACTTAGCAAACCCTTTAACATTTAAAAAAAGCCTTACCGGAATGATGGTCAGGCCCTTTTCCTGACTTTTCTTCTCAAGTTTTTCGAGCTCCTTTTTGTGCAGCAGTAATTTTCTTTCCCTTAGCGGATCATGATTGTAAAATGATCCTTGCACGTAAGGTGATATATTTATCCCTTTACTAAAAAGCTCACCTTTTTCAAAAAAGCAATAGCCATCCTGGAGCGTTACTTTACCCTCGCGAATTGATTTGATTTCAGTTCCTTTTAATACTATGCCTGCCTCGTATGTATCAACAAATTCATACTCATAACTTGCCTTACGGTTTTTTATATTAATATTATTTGAAAATCTTGGCTTTTCCTTTGTCATAATTCGTCAAAGTTAGAAAAAATCTCTTTGATCCGACTTTTCTTCAAGAGCTTTTGTCCGGTAATTCCGTTGGCTATTATTCTTGCTCCTACTCTGGCCTCAAATAAGCAAATAAGCTCGTTTTCAATGAAGCTCTGAACAGAGGCAATAATTTCAACCTGGTTATTTAGAAAAGCAGGAGATTTATGGTTTATATTCAATTTGGTTCCAATGCCCTCATGATCATCGCCCTTAATTTTCAATATAAACTTTCTTGAGCACCACTCGATCTCCCTCGCCAGCGCAAAAGTAGAGCATACCTCATGGACATTTGTACCTTGAAATGTGGCTAAATCTTCTGACTTTACCCGAAAGGTGTGAGTAATCTGATCACCGGAAGAAATTTGCTTACTCATTTCCAAATTTCATTCTTGGGTTTGGACTTATATTTAACGGAGAAAATTGCTTTTCTAAATACTGATAATGTGCTGCCATTGCAATCATAGCGGCATTATCAGTACAATACTGAAATTCGGGAATGTGCACTTGCCATTGTCTTTTTACTGCCTCTGATTCTAACGTATCTCTTAAACCCGAGTTAGCAGATACACCACCGGCTATAGCAATTACTTTAATTTTCAATTGATCACTCGCCTTAATCAATCTGGACATTAACATATCAATTAATGATCGCTGGAGGCTAGCGCAGATGTCGTAAAGGTTATTTTTTATAAAGTCACTGTTTTTTTTAATCTCGTCTCGCAGAAAATACAGAAAAGCCGTCTTTATCCCGCTAAAAGAAAAATCCAAGCCGGGAACCTCGCTATCGGGAAATGAATATTTTAATGGATCTCCTAATTTAGCGTATTTATCAACTAAGGGTCCTCCCGGATACGGCAGGCCCATGAGTTTGGCGGATTTATCAAAAGCCTCTCCCACAGCATCATCTATGGTCTGCCCAATGATTTCCATATCCAAAAAGTCCTTTACCAGGACAATTTGCGTATGTCCTCCACTTACTGTTAAGCATAAGAATGGAAAACCGGGTCTGGGCTCATCGATAAAGTGTGCGAGAATATGAGCCTGCATGTGATTGACAGCAATTAACGGAATGTCTAATGCGTATGCCATTGATTTTGCAAAAGAGGCACCTACCAGTAAGGCTCCCAAAAGACCCGGACCTTGGGTGTATGCTATGGCATCCAGATCTGTTCTTTTTATTCCCGCGTGCTGCAAAGCCTGACTTACTACAGGAACAATGTTCTGTTGATGAGCTCTGGAAGCTAATTCCGGTACTACTCCACCATAATTTTCATGTACTGATTGCGTTGCTATTATATTATTAAGTACTTTGCCTCCTTGGATGACGGAAGCAGAAGTTTCATCGCACGATGATTCTATAGCAAGCAATGTGGGACCCATTTGACTAAATTTTGGCGCAAGTTATTAAAAAACGATTTGCCAAAGCAATTCTTTGGTTTCTGCTGTCAGTATTCCTTTTATTGGCGGCGGTGGCAGGAACTATCCAGATTCCCTACGTGCAAACTAAGCTGGTAAACTATGTTTCCAAGCGACTGTCAGAAGCCACCAGCTATCAAATCTCAATTAACCGAATCAATATCGATTGGTTTGACCAGGTAGAGTTACAGGGTTTAAGAGTTCTAGACCCTTTCGGAAGCCCTATGATCGCTGCAAAAAAGGTCAATATCAACTACAAGCTAAAAACTCTGTTAGCGGAAGACCCATCTCTGGATAATCTGTATCTTAATGACGCCTATTTTTCCTTAGCAAAAATTAAACTGGGAGATTCCATTGTCCTGAATATCGACCAGTTCATCAGGAATTTAAGAAATCTCAATAAAAAGGGTAAAAAGAAAAAAACCAAAACAGTGGCTTTTACCATAGGAAATATAAAACTCGACGAAACCCTTTTCAGCTACAATGACCCGTTCAACGACTCAGTAAAAATTGGATTTAACTATAACAGGTTTAGCATCTCTTCTATTACCGCAGATATTCAGAATTTCTATTCGTTAGGTGATACTATAAGTATGAACGTTCTTGAATTAAAAGGAAAGGACACTACCTCCAACCTAAGTATTGATAGGCTAAAGACGGATTTTTTCTATTCTAACCAGGCCATGAAATTTAATGAACTGGATTTAATAGTGGGAAAAAGCCGCATCAAAGAATCGATAGAGTTCAAATATAGAAGGGCAGCGGACCTAAAAAAATTTGTGTCCAACGTTACTATTAACGCAAATCTGAAAAACAGTCTTGTGCATCACAACGAGCTTAGCGCTTTTATACCTTTGTTTGAGGATTTCAGTGAGTACTTTGAGCTATCCGGCATATTCAAGGGTAGAATAAATTCATTGCAGATAAAAGATCTGGACTTAAAGTTAAGCGGCGGTTCTATAATCCGTGGAGATGCCAGGCTCGTAGGACTTCCGACCATAGACGAAACCTTCATAGACCTTGATCTGGCTAACTCATATGCTGTCACTGAAGATTTAAAAAAGTATTTAAAAGAAAAGACTTACCGCAGATTGGCCCCCTTAAAAAACATAGGTTTTAATGCCAATTTTTTCGGGTTTGTTAATGATTTCGTGGCTAACGGCGACTTTTTCACTGAGTATGGTAGAATTACTTCCGATATAAACTTAAAGCTCCAGAACGACGTGAATAATTCTTCTTATCGTGGCGCACTTAAAATGATCAACTTTGACTTAGGTGGATATACTTCTAACCAACTTTTTGGCAAAGTAACACTCGACGGTAAGATTTCAGGTAAAGGTTTTACCCTTAATCGGGCAGATTTTGTTCTGGACGGAAAAATTGACAGCATAGACTTAAATAACTATGTGTACCACGCCATAGAAACGAATGCAAGATTCACCAAAGAATTTTTCGAAGGAGACGTTAAAGTTAATGACCCAAATCTTAAGCTTGACCTCAATGGATCCATTGATTTAAGAGGAGGAATTGACTTCTTTAATGTTAGAGCAAAACTGGATACCGCCTTTCTGAGTAAGTTGAATTTTACGGAAGAGCCTGTTTTTATGAGCAGCGATCTTAATGTAAATGCACAGGGCCTGAAAGTGGATAATATACTTGGTTCGGCTAATTTCAAAAATACCACGGTTAGAAGAGCGGGTCAGGAGCTGAAAATTGATTCATTAGGTATTATTTCAGATAGAGATGAAACTGTTCGCAATGTATTTATAAGCACAAATTTATTTAATGCAAAAATTGATGGACAGTTTAATTTCAGTACCGTCTACAAGGAGATTAACAAACTGCTTTTTGAATATCAATTAAACCTGAAAAATGATAAGGTGGCTCTTGAGGCCTACTATGATTCTAAACATGAACGCCCACCGGACTACCAGGTGAATTGTGTTCTCAACATCAATGACTTTGAGCCCATAGCCAAAGTGTTTAGCCCCAAACTCTATATATCTCCCTCCACTAAAATTACGGGTAATTTAATAGGAGGATATACCTCAATACTAAATATCAGCACATTAATAGATTCTATTAACTACAAAAACGATTATTTCTTAGGTAATGAAATGCAATTGAGCATTTCTAAGATCGCAGATAGCACAAGCGTGCTCGCTTCGTTCTATGCCACCTCTGAAAACGAAAATATATCCGGCATAGAAACCAAAGATTTGTTCCTGGAAGCCATTTGGAATAACAAGCATATCGATTTCGAATTTGATATCGATCAAGTGGCTTATCCAAACTATCTGCGTCTATTGGGAGAGATAGACTTTCTAGACAACAAAACTGAAATTCAATTTTCACCATCAGATGTTCACATATTAGATGATAAATGGTCGTTAAGGGCAGATAACTTAATATCTATATCAGGTAAGGAAATAAATGTTAATGATTTAAGCCTTTACCATGAAAATCAAAATATTAAGCTCGAAGGAGCACTATCTGAAAACGACGAAAAAAAACTACTACTTACTTTGGATAGCATTGACATAGGATCAATAAACACTATCCTCAGTAAGGATTTAGATGGTATAGTAAATGGCTCTACATCTATGCAAGATTATTATCATGACATGAGAGTAACCAGCGATCTCACCATATATAGGTTTAGTGTTAATGAATTTTTAGTAGGTGATATCACTGGCAAGAACACCTGGAATAATCAAAACCAAAACTTTGACGTCAACTTTGCCATACATCGGCTGGATCAAAAAGTACTGGACCTGGAAGGAACATATGCTCCTGCAAATGAAGGATTAAATTTAACGGCTGAACTGAATCGAACGGAACTTAAGATACTCGAGCCGTTCCTTGATTCTTATTTTACAGAAATATTCGGCACTGCCACAGGTGAGTTAAGTATTACGGGACCACTTAAAGCGCCCATTTTGATGGGAGCAGGTAAAATTGAGGATGCCGGATTGCATGTAAACTACTTAAATACAGATTACACGTTAAACGGGGGTTTTTACTTAAATGAAACTCAAATTGGTTTCGACGAGATAGATGTTAAAGATGAAAATAACAATCACGGTACCATTGATGGTTACCTAAGTCATGAAGAATTCGAAAACTTATCCATAAATATCCAGGGTGTGCTAAATGACTTTATGGTCCTTAACACCTCGGCCAAAGACAATGAACTATTTTATGGAACCGGCATAGCATCAGGTACAGTCGAATTCCAGGGACCTTTAAACAATATGATAATTTCTGCCGACGCCACGAGCCGTAAAGGAACAAGGATATTCATACCTGTTGGGGGTGCCACAAATATCGAGCAGGAAGACTATATAAACTTTGTGAATTTAAAGGACACCACTCAGTCGTTTGAACTGGCAAATAAGAAAATAAACCTTCGCGGCCTCAACCTTGATTTTGATCTTAACATTACGCGGGAGGCTTATTGCGAAATAATTTTCGATATCAAATCCGGTGATATTATTAGAGGCAGAGGAAGAGGGGACCTTAATCTTCAAATAAATACAAATGGCGATTTCAATATGTTTGGCGATTACACTATTGAAGAAGGGGGCTATAATTTCACTCTTTACAACATAATTAATAAAGAGTTTGAAATTCTGCCTGAAAGCAAAATATCGTGGTTTGGCGATCCTTATGAAGGAGTGATGGACATAAGTGCAACCTACAATCAAGTAGCCTCTCTTCTTCCAATACTTACTGACACTGATTTGGATTACAGCAAATCTCCGGAGATCAGACGCAATTATCCGGTACAGGTACTATTGGACATTGATGGCCGACTTCTATCACCTCAGGTTGAATTTGATATTACTGCCGAAAACCTGCCGAGAAATATACAAGTACCAACCATCAGCGATGCTTCAGATATTCAGGAAACCGAAACCGTTGACCTTGAACTATCATTTGCCGAATTCAAAAATAGCATAGACGAGCAAGAGCTTAAACGCCAGGTCTTCAGCCTTATCATTCTAAAAAAGTTCAGTCCCTTACAGTCTTTCAATACGGGTGGTTCCATATCCAGCAGTGTAAGTGAACTATTATCAAATCAACTGAGCTATTGGGTTACTCAGGTAGATGAAAACCTCGAGATTGACATTGATTTAGGCGCTCTGGACTCGGACGCCTATAATACTTTCCAACTAAGGCTCAGCTACACCTTCCTTGAGGGACGGCTTAGAGTAACCCGCGACGGGGGCTTTACCAACCAACAAAACAGAACGGATATTAACAGTATAGCAGGTGACTGGACAGTGGAATACCTGCTTACTCCTGACGGAAAGTTTAAAGCCAAAATGTACAATAGAACAAACTATAACCCGGTTAACCTCACTGAAGAAACGCAGAACACAACTACAACAGGTTTTAGCCTTATACATACACAAAATTTCAATGAGGTAAAAGAGCTTTTTCAGCGTTCGAGGAATAAGGCTAAGAGTAGTCCGTCACAATAAAGTAAATCCACAGCGGATCAAAGTAATTCTTCAAGCACAACCGAACGAGTTTAACTAATAGGAAATTAAAATTTCGTATTCCGTACTGGCCGTTTCATTTTTTTACTATATTGATCATTCTAAATTAAACACTTGAATTATGGATTTGAATGCGTTCATGAAAGCATACGCCGATGAAATTGGCGGTACATATTCAGAGTATGATGGAGTTACTTCAATAATTATAGTGCCTTTGCCGGACGAGAGATTTCAAACTGTACTTGGAACAGTGAAACTCAATAAGCGTTTTAACAAACGCTTGATCGAATTCTCATCAAAGGTTTGCGCGTTTAATTCAAGTATCGACCTTAAGGATCTCTTAATGGAGAATACAAATCTTAATCACGCCAAATTCGCGATTTCCGATGATTTCATCCAGGTTGAGGACTCGTGTTTTGTTGAAACAGCTACAGAGGATCTAATTAAAGAAATTATTCAGGAAGTGGCGAATGTAGCCGACGAATATGAATTCAAATTGACTGGCGTAGACGTACACTAGGTAATATCCAGTTCAATTTCATTTTATCTATCTTTACGCAGCAAGTGTCTTGTCGCTCCCGTCCTGACAGTTGTCATGAAGGGGAGAGGAAAGTCCGGGCAGCATAGAGTATCGTACTTCCTAACGGGAAGGTCTCAGCCTGGCTGAGAACAGATAGTGCCACAGAAAACAAACTACCCCCGACTTAGTCGAGGGAAAAGGTGAAAAGGTGGGGTAAGAGCCCACCGTATTCCGGGTGATCGGAATAGCAGGGTAAACCTTACGAGCTGAAAGGCCAAATAAATCGTGGCTTCTTTTGATGAAGGGCTACTCGCTCAAACGCTTTTAGCGTGGCACGATGGGTAGGCTGATTGATCTCAATAGTGATATTGAGACTAGAGAAATGACAAGAACCCACTA
This sequence comes from Bacteroidota bacterium, assembly GCA_038750705.1. GTDB lineage: Bacteria > Bacteroidota > Bacteroidia > Cytophagales > Cyclobacteriaceae > Fulvivirga. The sequence goes on along the minus strand of JBCDHA010000064.1, from coordinate 2,529 downwards.
CTGTTGTGGGACAGAACCCGGCTTATAGCTTGCTTTTTTAATCCGCCAGAGTAAAAGCTGACGGATTTTTTATTGATGAATAATAAGATATGCGCAAAGTACTGATTATAGATGACGAACAGAGTATTAGAGATACATTAAAGGAAATACTCGAATACGAAAAGTATGATGTAAGCGAAGCCAAAAACGGTGAAGAAGGCCTCAAACTATTAACAAAGGAAAAATTTGATGTGGCTTTATGTGACATCAAAATGCCAAAAATGGACGGTTTGGAAGTGCTGGAAAAAGCCTTTGAAGAAGGTGTTGATACGCCTTTTATTATGATAAGCGCTCATGGCACTATTGATACGGCGGTGGATGCCACCAAAAAAGGAGCTTTCGACTTCATTCAAAAACCGCCAGATTTAAACAGACTTTTAGTAACTCTTAGAAATGCCATAGACAATGGCACTTTAATTACAGAAACCAAAGTACTAAAGAAGAAGGTATCCAAAGGCTTTGATATTGTGGGCGAATCAGAGGCTATTAGAGAAGTAAAGGAAACCATAGAAAAAGTAGCTCCTACAGAAGCCCGCGTATTAGTAACCGGTGAAAATGGCACAGGTAAAGAGCTGGTCGCTCGCTGGATTCATGAAAAAAGTAACCGCTCGAAGGGTCAACTAGTTGAAGTAAACTGTGCTGCTATTCCCTCTGAGCTTATTGAAAGTGAGCTTTTCGGTCATGAGAAGGGCTCGTTTACGTCGGCCGTTAAACAACGCATAGGTAAATTTGAACAAGCGCATGACGGCACACTTTTTCTTGATGAAATTGGTGATATGAGTGTTTCCGCCCAGGCGAAAGTATTAAGAGCTCTACAGGAAAATAGAATTACAAGAGTTGGTGGTGACAAGGACATAAAGGTGAACGTTCGTGTGGTAGCCGCTACCAACAAAGATTTAAAAAAAGCGATTGAGGAAAATAAATTCAGAGAGGACCTGTACCACCGGTTGAGTGTAATTCTAATAAAGGTTCCGGCGCTAAGGGATAGAGCGAACGATATACCCTTACTGATTGACCGTTTTTTAGAAGATATTGCTGCTGAATATGGCTCCAAAAAGAAAGAAATCGATCCGGCAGCCGTTGAGCTTCTTCAAAAACACAATTGGACAGGAAACATCAGAGAGTTGCGTAATGTAGTTGAAAGACTCATAATTATGTCAGGAAGCAATATTACTCAAGCTGATGTCGAGAAAAACACTGAGATAAGTAGCTAACCTATGCCTGTTACAGCCTCTGATGGTTCGTTGCCGCTTTTTGAATAGGTAGGGCAAGTGTATTGCGCACAAGAGGTTAACAAGACCAACATAAAGACTATCAACGCTTTAAGGGTTTTAGACATATTCGGTAGTAACGCTATTCATACCATTAAATTGCATCCTCTTATATCGGAATTATCAAATCTTCCTAAAACTTCGAAGGCTCCATTACTATCGACAGCTCCTAAATCCTGAGTTTCAATAAAAGCGCATGATGAGATATTTGCAAGATCAATGACGTTTATTCCACCGGAGCGCTTATTGCCAATATCTAAGGGATCATTGGTGTCACGAATCAAAATTTTCATCCATGGGGGTGTTTTGAACTTGGCGTTACCCTGAGAGTATGCCTGTGAGGAGAGCTCCGTCATTCCATATTCAGAATGTATTTTTTGCACATTACAGCGATTAATAAGATAGTCATGGAGTTCTTCGCGTATAATTTCCTTTCTTCTGCCTTTCATTCCCCCCGTTTCCATTACCACAACATCATGTAAATCAGGGGCAAACTTCTCGGCGAGCTCAAGCAGCGCAAAACTCACTCCACACAGAAGTATTTTTTTTGACCCTCCCCCTCTTCTGATGGATTCTATGGTGGTAATTAATTCTTCGAAATTGTTAAGATAGAAATTCGAAAACCCGGAACCTGATCTTTTTATGAAGTAGTCAGCCATTGATACCAGCGAAGAAGAACCACGTTCAATGTAACCAGGCAAAAGAAACAGTGTATGATAATCCTCAATGGGCCCGTAGAAGTGATGGAAAATCAATGCTGTATTATTGAGATACAACTTATTATTTCTTACATAATGACGGCTCACGCTGACGCCTGTTGTTCCACTACTCTCATATGTAGCTTCAGCTGCCCAGCTCTCAGTCATAACCTCATGATTTTTAAAAAAAGAGATCGGTAAAAAAGGAATTTCATTAACCTTCTTTATTGATCGAATGCCTATTCCAAGATGCGCTACATAGCTTTTATAGATGGGATTGTTTTCGACTTGATACAAAAATAATTCCTTGGCAAAATCGTTAAAAGTAGTGTGATTTATCTGGAATAGTCTTTGCAGAAAACTTTTAAAAGATTGCAATCGTTATTTCTTTATATTTGAACAAACATGAAAAAATACGGATTTAAGATAATCACTACGGGAATAATTTCAGCTATAATGGCTTCCCTACTGTCCTCATGTTTTGACGATCCGGAGTTTGCCGATACGCCAAGAATAGAATT
>JBCDHA010000063.1:0-11392 GCA_038750705.1 Bacteroidota bacterium | reverse complement strand
GCCTCTCAAACGGAAGCGGGTAAGTGGATATATGGTATTCTTATTGGCGTTTTGACAGTATTGATACGGGTTTTTAATCCTGCTTATCCGGAAGGAATTATGCTGGCCATTCTATTTATGAATGTCTTTGCACCGCTTATTGATTATTACGTAGTTAACGCAAACAAGAAAAGGAGATTACAACGTGCAACAGTCTAACGCTTACATCATTATTTTCACTGCGGTAATGACAGTTATCGTAGGAGGATTATTGTCACTCACTTCTCAGGGCCTTGGCCCTGCTCAAAAGAAGTCTATTGAGTTGGATACAAAAACGCAAATTTTATCATCTGTTATGGACAGAGAGCAGCTTTCCAAAATGAAGCCTGATGAAATCCTTAGCATGTACAATGAGCGTATCTCTTCTTTGGTGGTTGATATCAACGGTCAAATAATTGAGAAAAATGAAAAGGGTGAGGATATGGTAGCCGAAGAGGTAAGTATACTTAAGAATTATAAAAAAGACCCTTCAGAAAGGCAATATCCGGTGTTTAAATTCATGAATGAATCTGACTTAAATAAAGTGGATGCCTACATTATACCCATTTACGGTGCGGGCCTTTGGAATGCAATCTGGGGATACGTGGCCCTGGAGTCTGATTTAAATACGATAACAGGTGCTTCCTTTGACCATACTGGTGAAACTCCCGGGTTAGGAGCTAGAATAACCAGCCCTGAGATACAAAATAGATATGTTGGTAAAAAGGTTTTGGATAACAATGGAGAGATCATATCTGTAAGTATGGTAAAAGGAGAAGGAAACGAGGGGCTTAACGAACATCAGGTTGATGGCATGTCAGGCGCCACCATCACGGGCAGAGGCGTGAACGATATGCTTAAAGCCTATTTAAGCCATTACGAAAGTTATTTTGAAACAGTAAAAAACGGAGCTACGGCCAAACTTTAGGCCAGCATTACAGGTTTTTGATTAACGACCTAAAAGAAATAATATGAGTACGGAAACTCTAGAACAAACCGAGGAGGTAGCAGTAGCAAAGAAACCCGCAGAGGGCCTGCTATCAAAAAGAAGAAAAGCGTTTATTACCGATCCGCTTAATGAAGATAATCCAATAACCGTTCAGGTATTAGGTATATGTTCAGCTCTGGCGGTTACGGTAAAAATGGAGCCCACATTAATCATGTCTATTGCGGTGGTTTTTGTGATCGTATTTTCTAACCTCATTATCTCTTTAATTCGCAATCTTGTTCCTAACAGGGTCCGGATTATCGTTCAGCTGGCGGTAATCGCTACCTTGGTAACACTGGTTAATGAGGTCCTTAAGGCATATAACTACGAAATGTATAAGGTGCTGGGAGCTTTTGTTGGATTGATCATTACCAACTGTATAGTAATGGGCCGCCTGGAGGCTTTTGCTATGGGTAATAAACCATATGATTCAGTACTTGATGGCATAGGAAGTGGATTTGGGTACGCCTGGATTATTTTGACGGTGGCGTTTTTTAGAGAACTTTTCGGGTCAGGATCAATTTTTGACTTCAAGATTTTTGAAGCCGTCGGCATCACGAATTTTGCAACGAACGGTTTAATGGTGGATTCTATTGGGGCTTTTGTGGTACTCGGAGTTTTAATATGGGTTCAGCGGTCGAAAACTGGTTACGTAGAACACTAATTAAGGAACAATGGATTTAGTAAGCTTAGGTATAAAGGCGGTATTTGTTGATAACATGATATTTGCTTACTTCTTAGGGATGTGCTCGTTTCTGGCAGTTTCTAAGAAAGTTTCCACAGCTATAGGATTAGGTATGGCTGTTGTGTTTGTTTTGAGTATAACGGTTCCCATTAATTGGCTGTTGCAGGAGTTCATTCTTAAGGAAGGGGCTTTAACCTGGTTGAGCGCTGAGTTTGCTGAAGTAAACCTCGAATTTCTTCAGTTCATCATGTTCATAGCTATCATAGCCGCTATGGTTCAGCTTGTTGAAATGGTAGTAGAAAAAGTTTCTCCTGCTTTGTATGGTTCTCTGGGTATTTTCTTACCCCTTATTGCCGTTAACTGCTCTATTCTGGGGGGTTCACTATTTATGGTGCAAAGAGATTATACAATTGCTGAAGCTTCGGTTTTTGGCTTTGGTTCAGGGCTAGGTTTTGCCTTGGCCATAATAGCACTTTCAGCAATTCGTGAGAAGCTAAAATACTCCGATGTTCCGAATGGTCTCAAAGGTTTAGGATTGACGATGCTCATAACAGGTCTGATGGGAATAGCTTTTAAGTCATTTATAGGTATTGCCATCTAACAGAAAAAAGAATTATTTTGAGAGGCGTTCTTTTTGGAGCGCCTTTTTTGTTTGCCTGGTTGTATGTCTTTGATCTACACACTTGACCTTATAGGTACGTTTGTTTTTGCCATTAGCGGGCTGAGATTAGCCGCCAAAAAGGAAATGGACTTATTCGGCGCTACAGTTGTGGCTTTTGTGACAGCCGTAGGTGGCGGAACCACCCGAGATATCCTTATCGGCAGTACGCCGGTATCCTGGATGCAGGATATTGCCTACCCAATAGCTATTCTGGCAGCATTACCCTTCACATTGGTTTTTAAAAAGTACATTGTCAATTTGAAAAGAACCTTTTTCATCTTTGATACCATAGGCATAGCTTTATTTACGATAAGCGGAATGCAGAAAGGCCTAATGTTTGACCTGCACCCGTCGCTAGCCATGGTGATGGGAATGGTTTCGGCCACAGTAGGAGGGGTGATACGTGATATTCTTTGCAATGAGATCCCACTTATTTTCAGAAAGGAGATTTATGCAACCGCTTGCCTGTCAGGTGCTTTGGTTTACTATTTGCTGGATGCCTATTCAAGCTTGAATAGTAATTATACCTACTTGATCACTGTCAGTGTTATTATTTCTATAAGGATATTGAGTATCAAATTTCATTGGTCGTTACCCAAGATGAAATAAAAAAGGCTTCCTGGTTTGTAGGAAGCCTTTTTACGCGCTGTGTTTTACTTTTACTCGTCGTAAACAATGGTATATCCTCTTATACCATGTTCGTGGCTGTCCATACCACTTTCTTCATGTTCTTTTGATACTCGTATACCCGATACCTTATGCATAATTATAAAGATTAAAAAAGCAGATATGAATGCTGTTGCACCACAAACGGCAACGCCAATCAACTGCTTTAATAAGGTATGTTCAGGGTCGACTGAGAAAAGCCCAACGGCTAAAGTGCCCCATACGCCACAAACCAAGTGTACCGATACTGCTCCTACTACATCATCCAGGTGGAACCTGTCTAAAGTTACGGCGGATAATACCACTAAAATACCGGCAATAAAACCTACCAACAGGGCCAGGTTAGGGCTAATTACATCTGCTCCGGCAGTTATACCTACTAAGCCGGCCAGTACTCCATTCAAAACCATACCCAGATCCAGTCTTTTAAATACAATAAAACCGGTAATAAAACCACCAAGAGCGCCTGCACAGGCGGCCAGTGTTGTTGTAACCAGTACAAATGACGTTTTACCGGGGTCTGCAGAAAGCACCGAACCGCCGTTAAACCCAAACCACCCCAGCCATAGTAGGAATACGCCTATTACTGCCAATGGTACGCTGGACCCGGGCTTGTCTATCACCTTTCCGTGTACGTACTTTCCAATTCTTGGTCCTAAAACAATTATCCCGGCTAGCGCACCCCAGCCCCCTACTGAATGAACGAGTGTACTACCGGCAAAGTCATAAAAACCCATGTCATCTAAAAATCCATAACCCCATTTCCAACTGCCTATGATTGGGTATACAATACCCACAAAGATTAGTGTGAAAATAAGGTAGGAAGTAATTTTTATTCGTTCAGCCACTGCTCCTGACACTATGGTAGCAGCCGTGGCGGCAAACATGGCTTGAAATAAGAAGTCGGTCCAATATGTGTATCCTCCGGAATCGGCATACTCAGGGGTAATCCCATTTTCAGGGAGAGATAAAAACCAGCCCGCGAAGCCAAACCATTCATTTCCTGAGCCTTGAACAAAGCCAGGGTACATCAGGTTGAAACCCATAATAAAGAATGTAATGATTCCTATCACCGGTGTTAGTGTATTTTTAAACAGAATATTTACCGTGTTCTTGGCTTGACCAAAGCCTGCCTCTACCCCGGCAAAGCCTAAATGCATAATAAATACAAGCGCTGTACATAACATCATCCATATGTTGCTGGCCGTAAGTACAGTATCAGCCATATTCATCTCAGGAACACTGGTTAATGTATTCGCTGTTTCCGCCAGCTCCGCACTTGAAGCTATAGCGTTTAAGAAACTGAAGCCTTCGATCATAGTAGTTTAGTTGAGTCTTATTAAAGACATTTAAAATTGAATCAAACAACAAATAAACCTAGGAGTAATTAGATTGACAAGTATATGGGTGTTGTTTTTGCCTATATAAATATATGAAGCTGTTGGATGCTAACTATGGGGTCAAAAATTGAATCGAATTTATTAAATAGATCTATTTTTATTGTATCAATACTTTAAAAAATACCCTCTTCTTAAAAGTCTGATCATATCCATAGAAAATCTGATTAAATCAGATTTTTTCAACTACTTGTAACCTTTAACCAAATTCAGAGTAACCAAATCGAAACAAAAAAATAGGAGTCTCTGGTCAATGATTATTTCAGATGAAACGCTCATGGAGCGAGTAAAACACGGGGAATTGCGAAGGGCTTCGGAACTCTTTGAAAGATACAATAAACCGCTTTATAACTTTTTTGCAAGGCTAACCTTAGATCGTGATTTAAGTGATGACCTGACTCAGAATGTTTTTTTAAGGATGCTTAAATACAGGAAAACGTATCAGGTTGGTAAACCTTTTAAATCATGGATCTACCAAATGTCGAGAAACGTTCATGCTGACCACTATCGAAAGAATAAAATTAAATTTTCTGATATGCAAGATGTGGATCAGATGCGAAGTCGGTTAGCCGGTTTTGATGATCGTATTGTTCAGGATGAGAGAGAAAAGCTGCTCTATGTCTCATTATTTAAGCTAAATGCTGAGCAGCGCGAAATTCTGATACTGGCCAGGTTTCAGCAAATGAAATATGAAGAGGTGGCTTCATTGCTGGATATAAGTGTTGCAAACGTAAAGGTTAAGGTTCACCGTGCAATGCATAAATTAAAAGAGACCTATTTAGAACTAGAAAAGATTTAGGAGATGGATAAAAAAATGGAAGAGTTGATTATTGATTATGTCGATGGCAATCTCAGTGGGGAGCTGGCAGAATTTGTTCAAAAAAAAATCGAAAAGGATAGTGATTTGGCTTTGGAATATCACAAACTTCGAGAGCTCTCCGCACTGATGAATGATGCCGTGCAATACGAGCCAAGCTCTATCTCCAGGGATAACTTTTTATTGGCAATAGAAGAGGAGTTGGAGCAGCTTGATAAGCCTGCTAAGAACAATGATGGCAAGATCATAAGCTGGAATATGTCCTGGAGAGTAGCTGCAGCTATGGCTTTGATAGCGATTTCATTTGTAACCGGCCGTTGGTTATGGAACGATAGCACTGAGCAGTCTCAATTGGCGGCACTTCAGAAGGAAATGGCGGAGACTAAGAGTCTTGTGCTATCCTCTCTTGAGAATACTACATCTGCCAGTACCCGGTTAAATGGAATTAATGTGGCCTATGAAAAGGGTTCAGTGGATAAAGAGGTGATTCGTGTGCTAGTAAAGACCATGAATGAGGATGAGAATGTGAATGTACGTTTGGCGGCGGTAAGAGCCCTTGCCAAGTTTAGTAATGAACCGGGGGTAACACAAGCCCTTGTAAACGCGCTTGAAAATCAAAAAGAAGCTTTGGTTCAAATTGCACTTATAAACCTGATGGTGGAATTACAGCAAAAGGGTGTATTAGACAAGCTGCAACAGATTATCGAAGATGAAAACGCCCTTGACGCAGTTAAAGATGAAGCACACATGGCTGTTTTTAAATTATCGTGATATCAATCGTGCACTAGATATAAATAAAATAAATAGGATAACAATTAAATAATAAAGAAATGAAAATAGGTATTAAGCAAGCGGTGGTTATTGTTCTCATGGTAGTGGCCGCGCTGCCGGCCTCAAGTCAAAATAAAATAGCTATGAGCTCCGGTGTTATTGAGTTTCGTGAAATAATGGACCTTCAAGTGGAGGGCTACGATGGAAATGAGATCATTCTGGAAACCGCATCAGACTATAAAATACCCGAAAGAGCCAAAGGACTAAGGCCCGTTAATGGTTTGGGGCTTAAAGATAATACGGGTGTAGGATTGGCCGTGGAAGATGAATCGAGTGACCATAAAGTGGTATACCAGGTATCAAGAAATTCTGATGCCCGGTATAAAGTAAAGGTACCCAAGGGTGTAATGGTTAAGTATGTGAACTCGTCTATTCATGGAGATGATTTTTTTGCCCAAAATATATCCAGTGAGCTGGACATAAAAACGCATGGGGGTGATATCAGGCTTCAAGATGTCACCGGTCCGCTTTCTGCCAATTCTGTTCATGGTGATATTGAGGTGATTTTCACTTCGGTTGATCAAAAGTTACCCATTTCAGTAGCTTCAGTTCATGGCGATGTAGATGTAGCGGTCCCGGGTAGTACCAATGCAGACTTAAGAATAAAAACCTCGTGGGGCGAAGTTTATTCAGATCTTGATATAAAAGTGGATCGTCATGACGGGATGAAGGTATACGGAGCTAAGAATATTGAAGGTAAGCTGAATTCAGGTGGTGTGGCTCTGGCTGTATCATCCACACATGGCAACGTATACTTAAGAAAAAAATAATGGTAGGGGGTGCTGGGAGGTACCCCCTTAAATCTTTAAATGTATGAGAATAACTGTTATACTTTTATTAGCCTTCCTGGCTTATACGGCAGCAGGTCAAAAGAATATAGAAGAAACCTTTTCTCTTGAAGGAAACAAGGAAGTGGATTTAAGCTTTAAATGGCCCAAACTTGTGCGAATACAAAACTGGGATGGAAATACAATTAAGATCTCGGGAACAGTTATAATTAATAACGGAGAGAATAACGATGCCTTTCGTTTAAGATCAAAATTGCTCGATAACCAGGTAGTCATTACTTCTAATATTGAAAATATTGATGAGTTGCCCAAGAAGATCATGATCAAGCGGGATGGTATGAGTTACTATTTCAATACACAAAACTGGGATGATCCTGAAGTTCAGAAGTTTCTTAACAAAGAGGGGCATAGGGCAAATGAATATGTCACCATGGGCGTGATTAAGGAGATTCAACTCGATGTGTATTTGCCCAAAGGGGTAAGCGTAGTAGTTAATGCCAAATATGGATTGGTGGAAGTCAATAACATAGCAAATACAATTGAAGTAAATGCAAAATATGGGGGTATTGATATGGCATTTGGAACAGATAAAAAGAAACTTGAAGCAAAGACAAGGTACGGTGAGATTTATTCCGATTTACCCTTTGACCTCGAAAGCAATCAACATGATTTTCATCGTAATGATAAATGGACTATAGTTTCACATAAAGAAGGTGCTGGAAAAGCCGTATTAGAATCTAAATACGGAGATGTTTTTCTAAGGCAAAAAAGGGGAGGAGGTTAATTTACTCCTCTTCCGTACTGGCCAGGCGGTTGGCTTTTTCCAGAGCAGACAGCATTTGCTCTTTTACAGCAGTAATTTTATTTTTCTCTTCTTTATAGTACTCAATAACCAATTTGTGATCAGAGCTATCTTCCTGGGGTTTGAAATTCCGCATCCAATCCATCATGGCTTCGTCTGCCTGGGCCAATGATAGAATCGTTTGCTCCAGCTCCTGAATAGCGCTATTCTCCGGGTTGTTGTCCCTTAGCGTGTCTAACTGCTCTTGTAAGGCGCCTTTGGCTTTCATGATATCATCCATTTTTGGCATTACCTCATCATGAATATTTATTACCTCGTCGTAGAGCGCCTTCAACTCTCGCTCTTCCTGTGGTACTTCCTTTTCTTCCACTTCAATAGTATCTGTCTTTTCGCCAGACTTGGCACAGGATGTAACCAACAGTACAATACTTAAAAAGAGAGTGTAAAAAATTCCTTTCATAGTTAGATTTTTCGCGCTGTTCAAAACTATATAGAATATGATTTTAATACAACTAAGTTCGTTTGGCTGGCGATACTGAATTGAAGGTCAAATAGTGCTTAATTAATGATTAAACATGAATAATTTGCTGAATTCTAAGAAGTTACCTATCTTGCTTTAATAATTACTCGTTTTTTAAATCGAAAGGTTTAATTTTTTTGCGAGCGAAATATTTTTTTAAACTAAGAAGTAATGAAACCTCTAAAAGTTTTAAGAGGTTGGTGCTGGTTGTCTTTGTGTTTTTTTTCATGCATGATTGGTGTTTTCGATCATGTGTCGGCTGCCGACCTAAATCTAAATTCAGTTAAAAACTACGTGGTTATTGGTGCGTTTAGCTTTCAGAAAAACGCTGAACGGTATACTTCTTTTGCTAAAGAAAAAGAGCTTGAGGCGGTTTATGAGATCAATTACAGCAGAAATCTTTTTTACGTTTATGTGTATGTTTCTAATGAAAAGAATGAAGCTGACAGAGAACTTTTTAGGATCAGGAGTTTACATCCAGAATTTAAAGACGCCTGGGTATACGAAGGGCAATTAGGAGCCATTACTAATAGTGTAGTAAACGGCATATCGACCGACGCAAATGAATCCAATGACCAGGATACCAGTGACAACACAGCTATTGAAAATCGTGTCAACACGCAAAATGCTGATTCACAGATTTCAGAGGTTGTATCCCATCAGCAGGAACCAAGTGAAAATGAGAATACTAAACAAGCTGAACAAGTTGTAAAAGCGGTTCCTAAGACTTCAGAAAAATTAGAGAAAGAAGAAGGTGTCCATCATTTTTATTTCAACCTACTGAATTCGAAGAAATTAAGAGAGGTTAAAGGACGGGTGAAGATTATTGATCCTGAGCGAGCCAAGCAGTTGATGGTAGCTAATTCACACGAGATTGTAAATGTGAGGCAGCCGAACAATGGAACCAATAGAATAAAGGTAGCTTCGGACATTTTTGGCTTCAAGGAAGTACAATACACCATAGATCTTGATGACCCCGTAACCGATTCTACGTCCGCTTATATTGATACTATCGGTGATTCTATCATAGTAAATTTTGAGCTTGAAAGGTATAAGAAAGGAGATGTATTAGTCATGTACAACGTCTACTTTTTTCGAGATGCTGCAATCATGAAAAGCGAGTCAATATACGAGCTTAATAGTCTGCTGGATATGCTTCAGGAGAATGAGAAATACAAGGTGAGAATCCATGGACACACTAACGGGAACTCGCATGGGAAGATCATTCATCTTGATCCTGATGATAAGAACTTTTTTACGCTTAATGCTAACCATAAGGAGGACAATGGAAGTGCTAAAAAGCTTTCGCTGTATAGAGCCTACACTATTCAACATTGGCTTATAGATCAAGGAATAGCAGAAGATAGAATGGAAATCAGAGGTTGGGGTGGTAGAAAAATGATTTATGATAAGCATGATACCCAGGCCGATAAGAATGTTCGCGTGGAAATTGAAATAACAGCTGATCAGTAATATGAAAAAGTATAGTTTGCTCTTTTGTCTACTGGCTTTAATCGCTAGCCTCAAAGCACAGAATGACTATTCTGACTACAAAAGCCATGTTGTAATAGGCGCCTTCGAGCAAAAATCAAATGCAGAAACACTACTGAGTGCTTACCAAGATAAAGGATTTGCTCCATCAGTAATTCAAAATAATTTTAACAAGCTGCACTATGTAGTTGTGTTTAGTTCTGAAAATCTCGAAGAGAGCCGCTCTAAAGTTTTTGCTATTAGAGATCAATTTCCTGAATTGGCAGATACATGGCTGTACAACGGCAATTTTTCAAAAGCTCATCTTACGGGGATAGAGTTTTTAGGTCTTACAAAAGCTACTGAACCTGAAGCAATCGAGGAACCAGTAAGGCAGGAGGCCAACGTGGCGCCCATGAATGACGAGCCAGTGCCTATGAAAGAAGAAAGATCACCGGTAGCTGAGCCAGTTTTGAACGATGGAGAATATAAACTTTTTTTAAGGGCAATTAATGAGATTAACTCGAGGCCTGTTATGGGTGAAATAGAATTCTACGACGGACAGCGTAATAGATTGATTTCACGCTTGCCTGCCAATGAGAGTTTAGTTATTAAAGAGCCAAACAACGGAACCCATGTTGTGAAGTTTGTATCAGATATTTTTGGATTTAGACCTGAGGAATACACATTTGATCTTGACGAACCGGAGAATAACGAACACGGACAGGTTGAGGTGAATGGTGATTCAATAACCGTGAATTTTAATTTGGTTCGATTCAACAAGGGAGATTTCATGACCATGTGGCGGGTTTATTTTTATATAGATGCTGCTATTATGAAGGAAGAATCCGTGGCGCAGTTAAATCAACTACTTTCAATGATGCAGGAGAATGAAAACATGCGCTTGCGAATTCATGGTCATACCAATGGTAACTCTAAAGGTGAGGTGCTTCATTTGGACCTTGATGATAAGAACTTCTTTTCTTTAAACGGGACGCATGAAAAAACACCAAATGCCAGCGCTAAAAAGCTGTCATTATACAGAGCCTACACTATCCAGCACTGGCTTATGGATCAAGGGATAGCAGAGAATAGAATGGAGATCAAAGGTTGGGGTGGAAAGAAAATGATTTATGACAAACATGACTCACAAGCGGATAAAAACGTGCGCGTTGAGATAGAGATTCTCGAAGAGTAGCGAATTCATATTTTCGTAACCAAGTAATATTTTATATCAATCACTTAATTTTTCATTTCATACCTTCAAAAAAATCAAGATAGCTACTTGAACAAAATATCATCATGAAAGCTCAGCTTCTTTTACCCTTATTTCTACTGTCTTTTTTGCTTTTAACAGATCAACTATTCGCGCATGCAGGTAAGTTATCAAATAATGAATCGAACTTTTTAACCACAGGCTACTATGTGGTGATTGGAGCGTATTCGGCTAATAAGGAAAATTACGCTGAAAAATACATGTCTGTAGTTAAGAACATGGGATATAACGCCAATTATGGATTCAGCAGAAAGAAAAATCTATATTTTGTTTATCTGAACGCTACCGGAAATTACCGGGAATCACTGGAGGAAATGCGGGAGGCAAGAAAAGCGGCAGGTTTTGCCGATGCTTGGGTATTCGTATGTCTTGATGCCGGTGCACAACAGACACGTTCTACAGGAAAAGAAGTTGAACCTGAAGAAAACGATTCAATTGTAGAAGTAGATCAAGAAAATGTCCCGGAAGTTGAG
>JBCDHA010000062.1:0-11487 GCA_038750705.1 Bacteroidota bacterium | reverse complement strand
CCAACTTCTTTAATAATATTTTCTCGGCCTTGATCGCCTATAACTTTTCCGAGAAGAAGCCCTCACTTAAAATGCAATTTCATGACACCAAACAACTCATATTGCCTATTTAAGCATAGCTTCTACGTCGAACTCACGTTAGATTATATTGAAACTAAAAAGCCGGCATAAGCCGGCTCTATTTTATTCTTTAAGCAAGTTTAATAATTACCTACTATTGTTTGGTTAAGTCAAAAATCCAGGCTCCTGAAATGCCTTGTGTTCTTGCGCCAAGAGGGTTGTCGTCAGTTATCGTGAACGTCATTAGCATTTCATTGTCCGACCCCCCTCTGGTTACAATTACCTCGTCTGTTCCGTCAAATATCACGGTGAAAGAGTTTACTTGAGTACCGCTCACGGTATAACTGTCAACCGAGAAAACTTCTACATCGTCAGATTCTCCATTTACCACAACGCTTCCGTTAGATTGAAAATTAATGGAGAAATTTGACCAGTCTCCCGTGGTACCGGTATTGGTATCCAAGGATACATCATCGCTGGAACCAACTGACCATGTGCCCTCTAAAAATTGAAGCTGTTGCTGTTCCAAAGTGAGACTGTCATCATCATCGTCTCCGCACCCCACCATGGTGAATACTCCTGCTAATACTACCAGACTTAGTAAATAAGATATCTTTTTCATGTTAACACTATTATTTCCATTTTGAAAGGGAAAGATAGCAATTAACTCTTTAAACTGCTATTTCCTTAAAAACATTTGCTTAGTGACTACTTATATTCTTTGCCCTTATAAATGTAACCCACTATAATCATTTATATTCGGCTAATTTTAGATTATAATTACTTAAATGGTATTCCTCCTTTTGATTTGAAGCAATAATTATTAATCTGTCAGTAATTATTTTTAGCTGCTCTTGATACCATTCAGCCCCTTGAACGTCTAGATTGGTAGTAGGTTCGTCAAGAAATGTAACATGAGCCTTGGAAAAAAAAGCCAGTCCCAGCTTTACCCGTTGCTTCATTCCCGAAGAAAAATTTTTGACTGCTTTTTGTCTGGCATTTGTTAAGTCCATTTTATCAATGACGTCATCGATGCTGAATTCTTTTTTAAAGGCTTTAAACTTTGAATGATATATCAATAATTCTTGCAGTGTAAAGTCCTCTATCAGCTCCATATAAGGTGAGGCAATTGATATATATTTATATATTTCATCAAGATCTATCAACTTGCCGTCCAAATGGTATTTTACTGACCCTTTTGAAGGCAGACTGAAGCCGGCAATAGTTTTAAGCAGAGTGGATTTTCCACTACCGTTTGCTCCGGTTATGGCATAGCAATTGCCAGCGGAGAAATGGTAGTTTAGGTTTTTGAAAATAATTTCTTGATTGAAACGCTTACTCAAGTTATCGAGCTTTATTTCAATCATGTTTTAGGAATAGGGTTAATAAGAATAACCTTTCATTACGCCTCTATCAGAGTTTCTAATGAAATTAATAATTTCATCACGCTCCTTAGATGGAGAAAGTTCTAATTCTACTAAATCCACTGCTTTTGAATTGTTCAATCCTTTTAAAAACAGATATCTATATACTTCTTGTATTTCATTGATCTTTTCAGATGAAAAGCCTCTCCTTCTAAGACCAATGGAGTTTATACCACAGTAGGTGAGGGGTTCGCGGGCTGCTTTTGTGTAAGGCGGAACATCTTTTCGCACTAAAGACCCTCCTGAAACCATAACGTGAGCTCCCACTTTTACAAATTGGTGTATAGCGCTGGAACCTCCAATTATCGCATGATCGTCGATGCTTACATGACCGGCCAGTTGCACGGCGTTTACTAAAATGCAATGGTTGCCGATCTCACAGTCATGGGCTACATGAACGTAAGCCATCAAAAGACAGTTTTTGCCGATAGTGGTTTTAAATTTATCGTCCGTGCCTCTACTTATTGTAACATACTCTCTGATTACCGTATTGTCACCAATGTAAGTCTCCGTTTCTTCGCCCTTATATTTCAGATCTTGAGGCACAGAATAAATAGAAGCGCCGGGATAAACCTTCACATTTTTTCCTATTCGCGCTCCTTCAAAAATAGTGACGTTAGGACCTACCCATGTTCCTTCATCAATAGTAACGTTGGCATGAATAACAGCAAAGGGCTCTATTACTACGTTTCGCGCAATTTTTGCTTGTGGATGAATATATGCTAGCGGTTGATTCATGAGTCTTTTCTTACGATGCTCGCCATCATTGTTCCTTCGCAAACCAAAGTATTTCCCACATAGGCTCTTCCCGCCATTTTTGCAATTCCACGTTTGATAGGAGCAAGCAAGTCGCATTTGATAACCATAGTATCTCCGGGCAGTACCATTTTACGAAATCTAAAGTTCTCAATGCCCAAAAAGTATGTCCAGTAATTTTCAGGGTCAGGAACGGTATTTAGTACTAGTATTCCACCTATTTGAGTCATAGCCTCCACCTGTAGCACTCCGGGCATAACCGGGTTGCCGGGGAAATGACCCTGGAAGAAATTTTCGTTTAGAGTTACGTTTTTCACACCTGATACGCTCTCCTCATCTAAATGGATGATTTTATCTATCAACAAGAAGGGATATCTATGCGGAAGTATATTGATGATCTGATTAATGTCTAAAACCGGCGGCAGGTTAGGGTTGTACTTAGGTACGTTGTGCCTGGACTCTGCCTTCATGGCCCTTTTTAACTTCTTGGCAAAGGCAACATTAGCGGCATGTCCGGGTCTTGCTGCCAATATTTGGGCTTTTATGGGCCTACCCACCAATGCCAGATCGCCCATTACGTCCAGAAGTTTATGTCTGGCGGGCTCGTTTTTATACCTCAGCTCTACATTGTTAAGAATGCCTTCCTTCTTAACCTCTACTTTTGGCTTGTTAAAAAGCTCGGCAATACTGTCTAATTCATGTTCTTCTACAACCCGGTCTACAACCACAATGGCATTGTTAAGATCGCCGCCTTTAATCAGGTTATTTTTGTGAAGCATCTCCAGTTCATGCAAAAAACAAAACGTTCGGCATGAGGCTATTTCTTTTTCAAACTGCCCAATGTTGGTAAGAGACGCATGTTGGCTTCCCAGGACAGGTGAATTATAATCCACCATTACCGTTATTCTGTAATCGTCAAGCGGAAGCGCTGCTATTTCCACATCACGGGCGGGTTCGCGATAAAAAATACCATCAGGTACTTCGAAAAAGTCACGCAGTGCGTTTTGCTCCTCAGTACCGGCTTCGTTGAGAATATTTACAAACTGAATAGAGCTTCCATCCATAATGGGTGGTTCCGGCCCATCCAATTGAATTAGAACATTGTCTATTTCTAATCCCACCAAAGCGGCCAAGGTATGCTCTACGGTATTAACCCGCGCTTCGCCTTGCTCAATGGTAGTGCCGCGTGACAGATCTACAACGTTGTCCGCATCGGCGTCCACAACAGGTCGTCCTTCCAGATCTATGCGTTGAAATTTTATTCCATGTCCCGGCTTGGCCGGAAGAAAAGTCATATTCGCCTGAACCCCCGTGTGAAGTCCCACACCGGATAGGGTAACCGACTTTTTTATCGTGTGTTGTTTGATTTTCATCCTAATATGCCTCCGGTACTATAGATTTAAGTACCCGCTTCATTTGCTTTCTTGAAATGTCGGCAAATTTAGAACTTTTTCCTCAAGTTGTTTTAGGCGCGAACTCAAATCAGGAAGATTCTTGAAGATGGCGTACGACTTATGGTAAGCCAGCAATTCAAATGCCGGGCTTCCCATTAGTTTTATATTGCCATTAGGTTTTGACTTACCCACTCCCGCCTGTGCCCCAATGGCCGTTTTATCGCCAAAAGTCAAGTGCCCCGCAATACCTACCTGGCCGCCAATAATACCATTTTTACCGATAGAGGTCGATCCGCTTATCCCGGTCTGAGCCGCTATTACCGTATTGTCACCAATGGAAACATTGTGAGCGATCTGTATTAGATTATCTAATTTGACCCCATTTCCAATTTTCGTAGAATCGCCGTGGAATGTGGCACAATCTATGACTGTATTAGATCCAATATCGACATTATCACCAACAATTACATTTCCCATTTGAGGGATGGTTTTATAGCTCCCATCCTCTTGAGGAGCAAAACCAAACCCCGCGCTGCCTAATACTACTCCTGAGTGAATTACACAAAAATTGCCAATGACGGTACCACTGTAAAGCCTCGCACCTGACTGTATAATTGAATTATCTCCTATGGTACAATCATCGCCAATATATGAATGGGGATATATTTTTACGTTATTCCCAATTTTCACATTATTTCCAATGTACGAGAATGCACCACGATAAATTTCACTACCTACAAAACTGTTTTCTCCTAAAAAGGAAGGTTGTTCAATACCTGCCTTTTGGAAACTAACAAACTTGTAATATTCTTCAAGAAGTATGGTGAAACTTGAATAGGCATCTTCTACGAAGATAAGTGCCGCAGAGACCTCTTTTTTGGGCACAAAATCTTTGTTTACAATAACGGCACTTGCCTGAGTTTCATAAACAAAGCTTTCATATTTAGGATTAGAAAGGAATGATATCTGTCCTTGTTGTGCCTCCTGAATCTTACCCAGCATATTAATAGAAGCATCACCGTTACCTTTTATTTCTCCATCTAAAAGTGAAGCGATTTGGCTTACAGTAAATTCCATTAAAGAGAGGTTGTATTAATCTTCAGATTCGCGCAAATATACATTTTTGGGGTAGCATAGGTAATGTTTTCTTACAATTTTGCTGATCGCCTTAATGTTGGGTAAATCGGCAGCTTCTGCAATGTCCACAACTGTTCCGTCTTTTTTTAAGATGTTAATGGATTGACCTTCTCCTATATACGCCTTATTTGTAACCTCTCCATAAGAGAACAAATAACGACTGTCGGCCTTCAGTATTCCATGTTTTCCGGAGATTGACTCACGAATCTTTTCAATTTCCTTTTTCTCCAAGGGATTATTGGATAAACGGATCTTAAAGAGTTTTCTGGACAGCAAAGACTTACTCAATAGACTGAGAATACAGTCATCGCTATGTTGCCAATGCTTGATCCCACTCCAAATGTCATAGTCATCCAGCTGTGCAAATGATTGTAACAATTCAGGCTGAACTTGAAATGATTCAAGGGTTATCTCCTTATTTAAAAATTCATTTAATGCGGGTGTAGAAATAATAGTTTTTCCGGACAGACTAAGATCTTTAGCTCTAAGAATGGTATTGATCAGCATTTTCTCGGCGCCAACGGAGGTCTTATGAAGATAGACCTGCCAATACATGAGCCTCCTGGCATTTAGAAAGTTTTCAATGCTGTATAGCCCTTTTTCTTCAACTACTATACGGTCGTCTGCTATATTCAACATGCTAATGATTCTCTCCAAACCTATGGCTCCTTCAGAAACTCCAGTGAAAAAGCTATCCCTTTTTAAGTAGTCAAGACGATCCATATCCAGTTGGCTGGAAACCAATTGATGAAAGAATTTTCGTTCGTATGTATCCTGAAATATTTTAAGAGCCAAATCAAGAGCGCCATTATATTTTTCATTCAAACGCTTCATGAGTAAAAATGAAAGGCTTTCGTGGTTTACACCATGGAGCAGGCTAAACTCCAAGGCGTGTGAAAAAGGACCATGACCAATGTCGTGTAATAGAATAGCGAGTTGCAATGCCATCGCCTCTTCATCTGATATTTCAATATTTTTGGAGCGCAAAGTTGCAATGGCCTTAGTCATGAGGTGCATGGCGCCTATTGCGTGATGGAACCTCGTATGCAGAGCTCCCGGATAAATGAAATCTGTAAGGCCAAGCTGTTTTATTCGTCTTAACCTCTGGAAAACAGGGTCTTCAATAATGTCAAAAATGATCTCACTTTGAATATTGATAAAGCCATAGACAGGATCATTGAAAATTTTCTTTTTATTCAACCTGGAGGAATGATTATTGTGTTATCGATAGAGGAATTGAATTTTTTTTAATCATATTAGACTATATGCAAAGATATAACATTTTATGGGCGGACGATGAGATAGATTTATTGAAGCCACACATACTTTTTTTAGAAAATAAGGGTTATGACGTAACTCCTGTAAACAGCGGAACAGATGCTATAGAAAAGTGCGAAGAAGAGCATTTTGATGTGGTATTTCTCGATGAGAACATGCCGGGAATGTCTGGGCTCGAAGCCCTGACCGAGATAAAGTCCACAAGGCCTAATTTGCCCGTGGTTATGATCACCAAAAATGAGGAGGAACATATAATGGAAGAGGCTATAGGAGCCAAAATAGCCGATTATCTTATAAAGCCCCTTAACCCAAGTCAGATATTACTTTCGGTAAAGAAGATCTTGGATAACAAGCGATTAATCTCCGAAAAAACAAACCAAAGCTATCAGCAGAATTTCATGAATATAAGTATGGCCTTTCAAGATGATCTTGACCACGAGGAGTGGGCTGATATTTATAAGAAGCTGGTGTATTGGGAGCTCGAAATTGATGAAACGGACAACCGCAGCATGGGTGAAGTATTCGATATGCAAAAGGAGGAAGCCAATAAACAATTCACGCGGTTTGTACGTGAGAGCTACGAACATTGGTTAAATGACCCGGAAGCCGATAAACCTATGCTGAGCCATCAGCTAATGAGGAACAAGGTGTTTACTGAAATAGAAAAAAACGGAAAATCGGTTTTCTTTTTAGTAATCGATAATCTCAGGTACGACCAGTGGAAGGTGATAGAACCTGCCATACAGGAATACTTTACCGTTGAGGAGGAGGAGAGCTATTACTCGATTCTGCCCACTACCACGGCGTACGCCCGTAATTCTATCTTTTCGGGAATGCTACCCGATGAAATGGCCAGGAAATATCCTGATTTGTGGGTGGGTGAAGATTCTGAAGAAGGCAAGAATAACTTTGAGAAGGAATTTCTTGAGAAACAGATTACCCGGCTTAATATGGATATACGTTTTACTTACAACAAGATAAAACGAACATCTGAAGGTAAGCAGCTGGTAGATAAAATTCGAAATATGGCAAGTAACGAGTTGAATGTTATTGTCTACAACTTTGTAGACATGCTATCCCATGCGAGAACAGATACGGCAATGATCAGGGAGCTTGCCCCTGATGAGTCTGCGTATCGCTCAATTACGCGCTCCTGGATTGACCACTCACCTTTGATCGATGCCATCCAGGCCATAGCGCAATCAAGCTCCAAGTTGATCATAACTACTGATCACGGCACTATTAGGGTACAGAAACCATTCAAAATTATCGGTGACCGTAATACCAACACTAATCTTAGATACAAACAAGGTAAAAACCTGGGTTATGATCCTTCAGATAAGATCCTTGAAGTACTCAGACCTGAGAAAATGCATTTACCTAAAATAAACGTATCTACAACGTACGCCTTTGCGGCTGAAGATCAGTTTTTTGCTTATCCTAACAACTTTAATTATTATGTAAACTACTACAAGGATACGTTTCAGCATGGAGGGGTATCTATGGAGGAAATGATTATTCCGATAATTTCACTAAATTCGAAATATGGCCAATAGTGCGTCGCACTCAAAAAAGCTGGTTTGTGAGAGTATAAATGAGTTGCAGGCTGTGGCCACAGATATAATTTCGTTTTCTAAGGGCTATCTTATTTGGGTGTTTAATGGCGAAATGGGGGCTGGAAAAACAACAATGATCAGCGCTGTATGTAAGCAGCTTGGCGTAGTGGATAATGTGGCTAGCCCCACGTTTTCCATAGTGAACGAGTACCTTACCAAGGATTCAAAAACTATTAATCATTTTGATTTTTATCGTATAAAAGATCAGCAGGAGGCACTGGATATTGGTGTGGATGATTATTTCTATTCCGGGAATTATTGCTTTATAGAGTGGCCATCAAAAATTGATGGACTTATTCCTAGTAAATATATTGGAGTTAATATTATCCCAGATTATTCGGAGCGCAGAATTATAGAAGTGACAAAATATGACTAAAAAGCAGTCAGGCTTTGCAAAGCTGGCCCAGGAATCTGGACTATATACACAGGAGAAATTACTGCCTGTCAGTCAGGACAAATATTCTTTTTTCATCGGCCTGCCCAACGAGATCTCCATGCAGGAGCGTAGAATTACATTGACTCCCGAAGCGGTAAAGCTGCTGGTCAATAGCGGGCACGAAATATGGGTCGAAACCAAGGCCGGTGATGGATCTAAGTTTTCTGATAAGGATTACAGTGATGCCGGCGCCAAGGTAGTATATAGCCCGGAAGAAGTGTATAAGGCCAATGTCATTCTAAAAATTGAACCTCCCACTATGGAGGAAATCGATTTGATGAAACCCGGGCAATCTCTTATTTCAGCTTTACAACTTGGAAATCAAACCCCGGATTATGTCAAGGCTATAAATAAGAAAAATATATTGGCGCTGGCTTATGAGTTTATTGAGGACAAGGTAGGGGGTATGCCTATTATCCGAGCGATGAGTGAGATAGCCGGAAATACAGTTATGTCAATAGCTTCCGAATGTTTAAGCGCTGTAAATGGTGGCAAAGGAGTAATATTAGGGGGAATAACCGGTGTACCGCCAACCCATGTGGTTATTATAGGAGCGGGTACGGTAGCCGAATATGCGGCCAGGGCGGCAATAGGATTGGGGGCTGACATTCAGATTTTTGATAATCATATTTATAAGCTCAGGCGCATAAAACAAGCGCTGGGTACTCAGGTGTATACCTCTACTATCGATACGGATACCCTTGGTGAATCCTTAAAGCAGGCGGATGTAGTTATAGGCGCACTTCGTGCAGAAAAGGGGAGAAACAGGCATGTGGTAAGCGAAGAAATGGTCGCGGAAATGAAACTTGATTCTGTCATTATTGATCTTAGTATAGATCAGGGTGGATGTATTGAAACTTCAGAATTAACTTCACTCAACAAACCAACATTCAGCAAATATGGTGTTATTCACTACGGAGTGCCTAATGTAGCCTCGCGTGTGGCGCTAACGGCTACTACTGCACTTAGCAATATTTTTACACCTACAATACTGAGAGCAGCGGAAGAAGGTGGAATTGAAGAAATGATCTTTTCGCACAACTGGTTTATGAAAGGTGTGTATACGTATAAAGGTAGCCTGACGAACCAACACATTGCCCGGAAGTTTGGCATGAAGTGCAAGGATTTGGGATTGCTTATGGCGGCGAGATTTTAGATCGTCCATCACCTGTCAAACCTCTTAAGGAATGTCAATTTTACAATATAGTCTTTTCTGTTGTTACTGATACTATATACAATTGGGCTATTAACCATTGAAAATACGTATCTTTAAGTTAAACACGTGCAATGAAAACTAAATTGACGTTGACTGTTAATAAGCAGATTATAGATTCTGCAAAGAGAGCGGCCAAGAAAAGGAATATTTCGCTATCTCAGCTATTTGAAGAAATTTTTAGTCAAGACGATCTTACAATGATAAAAACTGAATCTCAAAAGGCGGCAGAAAGACTGCTGAGAAGCTTGTCTCTATCAGAAAGCATTGAAACCAAGAGAGATGAAGATCTTTTAAGGCAACATATATCAAAAAAGTATGGTTAATATTTTTTTAGATACAGATGTAGCTTTCGATATTATATCAAAAAGGTTACCCTATTTTGACGAATCTGTAAAGCTTTTGGAACTGATGATTGAAGGAAAAATCGTTTTACATACTTCCGAAAGTTGTATTGCAAACCTTATCTATTTAGCCTCGGATATTTATAAAATTAAAGGAGCGAATGGAAAACTGGTAGATTTTCTATTAGCTTGTGAACTTATTTCATGTGGTAAGCAGCGGATTATTGAAGCACTTAAATCTCCATTTACAGACAAAGAAGATGCTGTTCAGTATTATACGGCGCTTCACCATGGATTAGATTATTTTGTAACTCGAAATGTCAAGGATTATGTTATGAGACATGATTCACTACCGGTTCTTACGCCAATAGATTTCAACAAAATTATTGACACTGCCTAGGACTTACTCGTAGGCGAAATCATAGTGATTTATATACAGTTAACCATACTGCTTAAGCCATCCCCGCTAAACTCTCTTCCAATACTTTAATCTTGGCTTTTGCGTCCTCCATTTTCTTTTTCTCGAGGGCTACAACCTGTTCCGGTGCATTGTTTACAAACCGTTCATTACCAAGCTTTTTCTCGACGCTGGCCAAAAAACCTTTCGTATAAGTCAGCTCTTTCTCCATTTCTTCACGCTCCTTATCCATATCAACCGTACCGGCCAACGGCATAAAAAACTCATCACCTTTTATCACAAAGTTTGAGCTATTTTCAACTTTCTCGGTAGTTTGCGCCCATGAGGAAAGATTACCAAGCTTCTTTATCACCCCTGAGAAGTTATCGAACTTGCTAAAGTTGGAAGTCTTCACTTTAATCTCAACAGTGTCCTTTTGAGCTATTTGTTTTGCATTTCTAACATTTCGTATGTTGCTGATTACCTCAAATACTAGTTCCGCCTCCCCTAAAATGGCTTTATCATAACTTACAGTCTTGGGCCATTCAGCCACAATCAGACATTCACCTTCATTACGATTGTTAAGCGCATGAAAAAGTTCTTCCGTGATAAAAGGCATGAATGGGTGCAGCAGTTTGATAATTCTTTCGAAAAAGTTAATCGTTGCTTCTTTCGTAAAGGTATCTATAGGTTTTTGGTATTCGGGTTTCACCATTTCCAAATACCATGAGCAGAAGTCTCTCCAGATCAATTTGTAAGTCGCCATAAGGGCATCACTCATTCTGAACTTGTTGAAATGGTCTTCCACCTCTTCCAGGGCCTCATTAAACCGGGCTTCAAACCAGTCTACAGAAGATTGATTTTCCTTACCGGATAGCGACTTGTCCACTTCCCAGCCCTGAACCAGACGGAATGCGTTCCAGATTTTGTTTCCAAAGTTTCGACCTTGCTCAATGAGTTTTTCGTCGAATAACAGATCATTCCCGGCCGGGGAGCTGAAAAGCATACCGGTTCTCACGGCATCGGCTCCATATTGAGCTATTAAGTCCAGAGGATCCGGTGAATTTCCCAATGACTTGGACATCTTTCTGCGTTGCTTGTCCCGGACAATACCGGTAAGATAAACATCTTTAAAAGGTTTTTTACCGGTATACTCATACCCGGCAATAATCATTCTGGCTACCCAGAAGAACAATATCTCCGGAGCTGTTACCAGGGTTGAAGTCGGATAATAGTAGTCTAACTCATTATTTGCACCTGGTATGATCTTTCCATTTTCAAATGACTCAGAATCAAACCCCCGAAATACCTCTAAAGGGAAAAGCCATGAAGACGCCCATGTATCCAGTACGTCTTCATCTTGCCTTAAATCATCGGCTGACAAGTTCGTATTCCCACTTTTCTCTTGTGCCAGGCTTAGTGCTTTTTCTTT
>JBCDHA010000061.1:0-11550 GCA_038750705.1 Bacteroidota bacterium | reverse complement strand
GCAAAGAAGATAAGTGCAATGGCCGCTATTACCAGGTAAAGGATGGTAAGAAAGGATATATCTGATCCGCCAAGGGTAAATAATTTGATGGTAAATAAGTGACCAAATTCTTTAAAAAAATCGATCAGCTGATTGAAAAAATCCTTAATAGTTTCCATGGGTTACTGGTACAAGATAGGCAATAGTTACCTGGAATTTCTAAATTCATTAAGTTTGCAATAATTTTTTTGAACTAGACAGGTTATGAGTAGGATTTTTTTTGTTGCCATTGCACTAATCACATTTTCAGCATACAGCCAGGACGTAAATAAGAAAGTTTCAAATGCTGATCGCTATTTTAAAATAAGAAACTATGAGGCGGCACTTCCTATCTATCTGGAGGTGCTTGAGGCCGGTGTATCTGATCAGTTAATACAGTATAGAACAGCCGTTTGCTACGAACAATCCGTTGAAATAAACGAGCAAGTGAAGGCTATTCCGTATTTTGAGAGGGCTACTGAGAAAGGACTGGGTAATCTTCCAAACCGAGTCTATAGAGATATGGCCCAGGTGTACCATAAAAACGAACAGCTAGAAAAGGCTTTTGAATTTTTTGGTAAATACAAAGCCAC
Source organism: Bacteroidota bacterium (assembly GCA_038750705.1). Classification (GTDB taxonomy): domain Bacteria; phylum Bacteroidota; class Bacteroidia; order Cytophagales; family Cyclobacteriaceae; genus Fulvivirga. The sequence goes on along the minus strand of JBCDHA010000061.1, from coordinate 10,939 downwards.
GCTTAAGAATGATCCCAAAGTTCAGGCAGCTGTTGATCGTCAGATTGCTGAAGTAACAAACGCTTTAGCATTAATGGGCAGCCCCAAAGATGTGAATATCATAAGCCTGGGCAATACCATAAATACAGAATTTACCGAATATAATCCGGTAGTTTCTGCTGATGAAAGTGTTATGGCTTTTACGGCGCTCAGACCCAATACAGGCCGGACCAGATCCAATGAAAAGTTCATCGAGGATATTTACATTTCCTATAATTCTTCTGGTAACTGGACACAACCTAAGAAGATTGAAGTAATTTCCGATTACAACGTAGGTACCGCCGGTCTTTCTGCTGACGGTCAAAGAATGCTGGTGTTTATAGGCGGTGCGGAAAATACAGGCAACCTCTTCTCGATTAACAAAAGCGGCGAAGAATGGTCTAAACCCACTATATTGAGCAATAAGATAAATAGTAGAAACTTAGAAACTACGGCCAGTCTTACCCCTGATAGAAAGACAATGTATTTCGCCAGCAACAGACCCGGTGGTTTTGGAGGGCTTGATATTTACAAAATAGAAAAGCTCGAATCAGGAGAATGGGGCTCGCCGGTGAATTTGGGTAGTAAGGTCAACTCCAAGTATGATGAAGACGCACCCTTCATCCACCCGGACCAATGGACGTTGTTTTTTACTTCTGATGGACACAATACCATGGGTGGTCGTGACGTATTCGTAACAAGGTTATTTAATGGTGAATGGACGGAACCGGAAAACATGGGGTATCCGATTAATACCACCGCCAATGATAATTACTTTACATTAACGGCTGATGGAAGAAGAGCTTTTTTCTCTTCTGATAGGAAGGGAGGTAAAGGTGGACAAGATATTTATAGCCTTGATATGCCGGAGGAGGAATCGAATATACCATTAACAATGGTTAAGGGCCAGATTTTAGATGGAGAGACCAATAAACCACTACCCACCACTATCTACATGATCGATAACGAATCTGGTAAGAAACTCGACTTTGTTTATCAACCGGACCCGGCAACAGGAAACTATTTAATAATCCTGCCCCCGGCAAAAAACTACGATATGATCATTGAGTCAGAGGGCTTCTTACCTTATACAGTGAATATCAACGTGCCTGGTCAAACCTATTTTTATGAATTATATCAACGTATTTACCTAAAAACCATTAAACAGTTTGACGTTATTGTGGGGCAATCGGTAGAAGTGAAGAATGCTTTCTACGACACGCATGAAGAGGCTGTAACCGACATCAGAGAGACGCATGAAGCAGCTCTTGTCAAAAATGATAGTGTTGATGTTTATGACCTGATGACTGATCTTATTGCTGCAGGAGACCAACAAGGGATAGATTATTTAACCAAGATCATTTACAAGACCAATCCTATAGATGATGTCTCCTTCACTGCTACCGGAAATTTAGAGCAGGCTACAAGGGTTTATTATTATGATGAAAGTGATGAGAGCAAGTTTGAGAAAAAGGAAGTGGATGGTAAAACAATATTCTCTCTGCCTACCATGTTTGTGACTGAGGAGGCGGAGAAACAAAAAGGTAAAAAACAGATGCCGAAAGTGGATCCGGGCGTTCTCGAAGGTATAGTAAAAATATATTTCGAGGTGGGAAAAAGTGATCTGAAATCGGATTATGGTCAGGATCTTGATGCAGTCATCGCCAAGCTTAAAGCAAACGAACAGGTTGGTGTGCAAATCTCTGGTTATGCTTCTGCCGAGGGCGATGAAGAAAAAAATAGAGAACTATCTAATAAAAGGGCTATTTCAGTGCTGGATTATATTAATCAGAAAGGTGAAATCGTCAGAAGACGAATCATCGCCAGAGGATATGGAGCCACTAAAGATGAGAGATCTTCAGCAAATGAGAGTAGGAGAGTGGAAATTAAACTGGTAGATCTTAACGATAATAATTAGTTCGCCCTCATAAGTAGGGAACTATCACCGTAGCTCAAAAAGCGAAATTTGTGTTCGAGAGCGTAATCATAAACTTTTCGCCAGTCTGATCCGATAAAGGCTGCCACCAGTAAAATTAACGTTGATCCTGGAAGGTGAAAGTTGGTGATTAAGCCATCGCAGCATTTGAAGTCATAACCGGGAAATATGAATATTTCTGTTGATCCGCTAAGCTTTTGCAAACCGTGTTTATCCATATAGGCTATAATAGCCTCGCATACATCCTTTCTGGATGGCAACTTAGGCTCATTTTGATAGGGTCTTAGCTTTTGAACGTTGAATACGGCATCCCCATGGTTGATCAAATCGACCCCAAACCAGTATAAACTCTCAAGAGTCCGCATGGATGTTGTGCCTACAGCAATCACGTTTTCACTGTTAAGAAGCTGGGACACGTTTTGGCGGGTAACCTCTACCTGTTCGTGATGCATCAGGTGATCCGTAACGTTGTCTACCTTAATGGGCTGGAAGGTGCCGGCGCTGACATGTAGTGTAAGATAACTGGTGTTAATATTCTTTTTTGACAGTCTTTTTAACACGTCACTATCAAAATGAAGCCCGGCGGTAGGCGCTGCCACGGCGCCCTCCTGTTTGCTGTAAACGGTTTGGTAACGTTCCTTGTCAGATTCATCCAAATCTCTTTTGATATATGGAGGTAGAGGCAGTTTTCCGGCTAACTGAAGAATATCGACAAAAGAATAGTCGCCATTCCAACTCAAATTTATCAATTGCTTCTCCCGGTCATGTATGCTTGCCCTGAGCCTTACTTTATCATCTAACGCCAAATCCAGGACCTGTCCATCCTTCCATTTTTTTAAATTGCCTACCATAGACTTCCAGGTGCACCGGTTTTTAACCAGCATGGCAGAAGGCACGTCTGAAGTCGGGAGAAGAGGCTCCAATAAGAAAATCTCTATATGGGCGCCTGTTTCTTTGTAAAAATGAAGCCTGGCGGGGATGACACGAGTATCGTTAAAAAATAGTGTGCTGTTCTCCTCAATATTTGCGTCAAGATTTCGGAAAATATCTTTATTGACAGTGCCATCTTTGTAAAGCAGTAGTTTGGAATCGCTTCGGTTTTCGAGGGGGCACTTTGCAATTCTTTCCTCAGGAAGTTCGTAAATAAAATCTTTTAAATTGATGTCTGTGCTCACAAGCCTTGTTATATAAAAAATATAGCCTCCTGATCGTTAAAAAATGATAGGAGTAACTTTGGGTAGTTCAATATTCGGCAAATATAGTATGTAAGTGGGAAGTGATACCAAGCCATATTATCTTTGATGATGCTCAAAGTTGCCTACCAAAAATATGTGCTCCATTTTAAGTTTGATGCGGGAACCTCCAGGGGCGTTTTAAAAGAAAAGGACACCTGGTTCATTAAAGTTTGGGATGACAATAACCCTGCTATATATGGTTTAGGAGAGGCAGGCCCATTAAAAGAGTTAAGTATTGATGATGTTGATGACTTTGACTCGAAGTTGCAAGAAGTTCTAAAGCGGCTAGAGCATGAAACTCTTCCTGATGATGATCAGGGAATCTATAATCTCATCCGGCATTTGGTGCCCATGGAATTGCCCTCTGTAGCCTTTGGTATGGAAACTGCTTTACTCGACATGCTGTGGGGTGGCCAAAGAAAACTATATGATACGCCGTTCCATCAGGGAACGGAGCGCATCCCGATAAACGGACTTATTTGGATGGGGCATACCGAATCCATGCTTTTACAAGTTTCTGATAAGATAGCGGCCGATTTTGACTGCATTAAAATGAAAATAGGCTCCCTGGACTTTGAGAAGGAGTGCGACATCCTGGATTTTGTAAGGAGGAAGTATTTTCAAAAAGACCTTACGCTAAGGGTGGATGCTAATGGGGCCTTTAAGCCGGAAGATGCATTCACCAAACTCAACCAGTTGAGTAAATTCAATCTGCATTCTATAGAGCAACCGGTTCAACCCGGCCAGATTGAACTTATGAAAGAGCTCTGCAACCATAGCTCGGTGCCTATTGCATTGGATGAAGAACTGATCGGGATTCACGATCTTGAGGCAAAAAGAAAGCTTTTAGAGACAATAAGACCACAGTATATCATATTGAAGCCAACGTTAGTAGGAGGCTTGCGTTCCTCAATGGAATGGATCAAGATAGCGGAGGAGCTTGCGATAGGTTGGTGGCTTACTTCAGCATTGGAGTCCAATATTGGGCTTAACGCGGTTACCCAGTTTGCTTCTAAAATGAAGGCCAATGGACATCAGGGGCTAGGTACTGGGCAGTTATATACTAATAATATCAGTTCGCCCTTGACCATCGATAAAGGACACATATTTTATGATCTACAAATGGACTGGGATCTTAGTCCTATTCATACGGAGAACCAACATGGGTAAACCATTGTAGGAAGATTCGCTTCATTTGGCGGGTAAAATATGGCTTTTCGATAAAGAGTATATTTCAGAGTTTGTTTATGGAGGTGTTGATGGTGCAATAACCACCTTCTCAGTGCTCGCCGGCGCTAATGCAGACGTATTTTGAGTACTTATCTCCGGGTTTGCCAACTTGATTGCAGATGGTTTCTCGATGGCTGTGGACAATTACTTTTCAGTAAAAGCCGAGCGCGATAACTTTGAAAAACACCGCGATGTTGAATATTGGGAAGTTGATAACCTAAGGGAAAAGGAGGTTCAGGAAATTCTTGAGATCTACGAAGTGAAAGGGTTTACAGTTGAATGATTAGAGCAAGTGGTGAGTGTAATCACCTTCGACAAAGACGTTTGAGTAGATGCCATGATGAAAGAGGAATTGGAGATGATCAAAGACACGCCTTGAGGGGGATAGATTGAAATACGGTATATTTGATATATGAAGAACTCGGATAAAATCACTGAACTAATAGCCGATACGCTTAAAAGGATCGATAAACTGGATGAACTTGTTGTAGAGACAAGAGAATTGGCAAAAGCAGCCAATCAGCAAGCTATTGATTCCAGATATTTATTAGAGATGCATGTACAATGGCATCAAAAGCCTATTTGGAAAAAGTGGTTTGGTCTTAAATAGGGTTTGTTAAAAACACACTTTGTTTTGCCAATGAAATGTAGCTATTAAACTATAGTGACCCGGCTTAAGCATAAAAACATAACGTATTACTCTGACGGAAACGGCCATTGGATGAAAAGGATTTGGCAGAACCAATGTTCAAGTCGTGATCTGTTCAAACACAAATGCCAGGGGCTTAAAGGCCGGAAAGGTAACCATTGGCAATATAAATCAGATGGCTCATATCATTATTGGGCAAATAAGAAAGATCCAGGAGCAATTGAAAAAAGCATTGCCATGAGCACAGTTCCTCCGGGGCATGACTCATATGTTGAACCTCTAAAGAAGCAGGTGGACTACTACATGAATTTTTACGAAACCCGAGAAGTGACTGATCCGAAAATTATTGCTAAACTCGAAAAAAACAATCCTCCTGAAAAAGAAGCTGTCATAAACAGGCCGCTTTCAAAGGGAGAGATAGAGGAACTAGAAAAGCCCACCAAATGAACCGCCAGAATTGATAATAGGATTCAGCTCGTTGAAAAGTACTTGAATAAGCTGGTTGATGTAATTCAGAAATGATATTCCCTTCTTCCGATATGTTAGCTAAATATTTATTATAAAGTTTAGCTTCTTATTGATTGTGGGCTTAACATTTTTCTCGGTTATAAACTAATCGCCATGGTTATTACATTAGCTAACATATGTAACGTTATTGCTCCATAAATGGTGTATTTGATCCTAGCATACATGAGAAAGTAAGCAAACAGTATAAAGGGTAGGAGCCATACAATAAATGAATACCAGTTAATGAACTGCAAACTCCGAGAGTAATGGAATACCCCAAATGCCAAGGCGCTCAAAATCATAATCAGCGATAACCTTTTCTGCCATATTATTTTAATTTTCCCCCAATCTTTTTTTTTGGTTAATAATGACAATAAAACATATACCAGTAGTCCTAAAAAAAGGTAGCTGAAATATTGTATGAAAGCGTTTCCTTGTATTCCAATAAATTTGAACCCAAATATTTTTAAAGGTATGGCGGACAGGATTAAAGAGATTGATAGAATAAGGTATTTCTTGTTCCATACGATAAACAATCTAAAGGCAATTTCCTCTATAACGGGTGCAAGCACGCAGAAACCAAAAATAACTAACCAATAATTGATATCATTTTCTGTAGAGTTTACAATATCAGTCAGTTTGGGGACAATTAACCATTCCTTTTTCTTAAAATGGCCAAGTAAAATATACAGAGGTAGCGATGTTACACGCCAGACCATGTACAACTTAGCTATGCTCCAAAGATATCTGAAGCGAAAATTTTTAGCAGGAGTTGATTGTAACGGTGAACGAAAAAAATTTAATATTTCCATTAGCCTACAGACAACAAAAAACGCCTACTTTTAAATAGGCGTTACAAGTAGATGAGATCTAAATTCAATCTGAATATGGTATTTCATCCTGAGAGAATATTGCAAAAGCAATTTCCTCTGCTCTTGCAAATGCTCCCCCTACATAACCAGCAGCATAACCTATCCAGTAAAAAACGCTTTCACCGCCATTTATTTGATCAAGCTCTTGGCTGGAAAGAGTTTTAAAATCATTATTAAGTTTCATATTATCTTAATTTTCAAATTAAAAATTATTGACAAAACAAGTCTCTTCCCATACCCGCATTCAAACCATCACAAAAACCCTGAACAGTGTCATCCCATGCCTGTTCAATATCGCGTATTATTTTCCACGCTGGGACGAAACCACCTGTGATTTCGAACTGCAATTCTTGCTCTGAAAGTTCTTTAAAATTTTCCATTTTCTATTTTTAGATTTTACAATGAACTATGTAATCCAAAAAGAATGTGCACCTTCTTAATAGATAACATGATAAAGATCAATAAAATAATGGTAAAGTTGTAGAAAATGAGACGCCTAAATCATTCCTTATACGCATGAATTAAAGCTATTACTTCTGGACTAATAGCTTGCTTAGTTTATCATCTAGTTTCTCCAATAACTCTTTTGGGTAATTATGAATGATTATATTACCATGATTGGAAGCATTGGAATTATGATTTTCATTAACGTAAATACCTGATGAACCTTCTCTAAGTAGTTCCGAAAGCTGAATTTCCAGTATATCTGCGATTTTTTGTAGGCGACTTAAACTAGTTTCACTAGCGTTCTTTTCTATCTTGCTGTAGCTGGTCTGTGTTAAGCCTAACTGGCTGGCTATATACTCTTGTGAATACTCTTTTCGCTGTCTAAAGTGCCTGATTTTTGTTCCAAGCAAGTCAAATTCATTCGTATTTTTCATATATCATGAATTAAATGTATTTAATATTCATTTTACGACTAAAATAAAATAGTTTTTCTAAACTGTCCAATATAAAATCAAAGATTTTTGAACCTATGTCAAAACAATTGTTTCCCTCTGGCTTTATAAACGCCACGGTTGATCATTATACCTTTCGCATTCGAAACCGTTCGAAAGCTATTTATCTATTGTTATTGGTAGCTCTTATGGTCGCACTCATTTCGCTTCCATTCATTACTATTGATGTCACGGTTTTATCAGGTGGTCTTGTATCTACGCGAGAATCTAATTTTGGTATTATCTCTCCCGTTTCGGCTATAATAGAAAAACACTCGATTTATGAGAACCAGACAATTTATGAAGGTGATACCTTGACCATCTTTGATAAGTCCATATTGAATAAGGAGATTTCGCAAATTGAACAACGGGTAAAAGAACTTGATGGCTTCGAATTGGATTTAACTATATTGATCTCGAACCCTTCAGTATCAGAACGGAAACTCACTACATCCGCTTATAGACTAGCACGTCAGCAGTACATTGGCGGGTTAGAAAGACTCAAAGTTAACCGTGACCAAGCAGCTAAAGTTTATTTAAGACAAAAATCCCTTTTCAATCAACAGGCAATAGCAGAAGCAGAGTTAGAGCGTGATAAGGCAACTTATGATCTGGCTAAATCAGAGATTACTTTTTATACCAAGCAGGCCGTAAGCAACTGGCAGCAGGAACTTTTAAGCTTTCAACAAGAACGAGATCAATTAGAATTGAAAAGAGAGCAGGTTCAAAACGAATTTCCAAAATACATTTTATTAGCGCCTGCTACTGGAGAGTTGAGCCAAGTAAGTTCGTTTAGGGCAGGGCAATTCATTCAAGCAGGTACTAAGCTGGCTGAGTTATCAAAAGATACCACACTTTATGCCATATGCTGGCTTCCTCCCAAGGATATCGGCTTAATAAAGGAGGGTATGGATGCCTCTTTTAGGGTTGACGCTTTTAACGCTAATGATTGGGGATTTTTAAACGGATCGGTGCTTTCTATTTCTAATGATGTTTATATGATGAGTAATCAGCCCTTTTTTAAGGTAGAATGCCTACTGGATCAGTATCACCTTTCGCTAAAGAACGGTTTTAAAGGCGAATTAAAAAAAGGAATGACATTGCAAGCCAGTTTTACAATCACTTCGCGTACTCTTCATCAATTGCTGTATGATAAAGTGGACAATTGGCTCAATCCTACTTTTTCGAAAAACTGATTGAAACCATAAGATATAATAGGTTACACTTTAATGAATAAGAAGATACTTGTTAAGCAGCGTGATATAACCGACTGCGGAGCAGCCTGTCTCGCCTCAGTTGGAGCTTACTATGATTTTAAAATGCCAATATCCCGCATCAGGCAAATTGCGGGTACAGATAAGAAGGGGACTAATGCCCTCGGCATGGTTGAAGCTGCGGAAAAAATGGGATTTTCAGCAAAAGGGGTGCGTGGAGAGGTTTCGGCCATCCCCAAGATACCGACTCCTGCTATCGCACATGTCATTATAAAAAATGTGCTTCAACATTATGTAGTAGTTTTTAAAACTTCTGAGAAGGAGGTACAATTCATGGATCCCGCCACAGGAAAGTTAGAAGTCAGTTCGATAAAAAACTTTGAGGCAATTTGGAGTGGGGTACTCATTTTAATGACTCCTAACGAACGGTTTCAAAAGGCTGATAAAACGGTTTCCATTAGTAGTCGCTTTTGGTTTTTATTGGCTTCGCATAAAGCCACGATAATTCAATCCATTGTTGGTGCCATTGTTTTTACTTTGATTGGATTAACTTCTGCTATTTACGTACAGAAGATCATAGATTTTGTATTACCTACCGGTAATACTAATTTACTAAACCTACTCAGTGTGGGTATGCTTGTGTTGTTGGCAGTCCAGCTTCTTGTCAACATTTTTAAGTCTATCTTCATTCTGAAAACTGGACAACAACTGGATGCGAAGCTGATCCTTGGGTATTACAAACACTTACTGTCCTTACCTCAGCGTTTTTTTGATACCATGCGGGTGGGCGAAATTATTAGTCGTATAAATGATGCCATAAAGATCAGGGCTTTTATCAATGAGGTAGGCATTGACATCATTATTAACTGTTTTGTGTTGCTGTTCTCTCTCGGGTTAATGTTTACCTATTACTGGAAACTTGCCATAATTATACTTATTGTTATTCCGCTCTATGGGCTTATCTATTTTATTTCGAACAGGCTAAACAAAAAGGTAGAACGAAAAATTATGGAAAATGCTGCCGAACTGGAATCTCAACTGGTAGAATCATTGAACGGGATCAAGACTATAAAACTCTTTGGCATGTCAGAAGTTGCCAATTTAAAAACCGAAGTCCGTTTTGTAAATCTTTTAACGAGTGTGTATAAGTCAGGAATGAACAGCATTTTTTCGGGAAATGCAGGATTATTAGTGTCACGTGCCTTCACCATAATTATGTTATGGGTGGGGGCCAGGTTTGTTCTGAACCAGCAGATTACGGCTGGTGAGCTAATGTCATTTTATGCTATAATCGGGTATTTTACAGGGCCGGTTAGCAGCCTAATTGGCGCTAATAAATCCTATCAAAATGCGAAAATTGCCGCAGATCGTTTATTCGAAATCATGGATTTAGATGGTGGTGATAATGAAGGAAAGCTCACTATTCAAAAATCGGAATTAGGTGACATTAAACTTGAAAACATTAAGTTTCGATATGGTACAAGAGTCAATGTTTTTGAAGACTTTACCTTAAACATAAAAAAGGGGGAAATAACCACGATTGCAGGAGAAAGTGGATCGGGTAAATCTACCATAGCTGCAATACTTAGCGGTTTGTATCTAGTAGAGTCAGGCAGGGTAATGCTTGGAAATTACTCACTTGATCAAATTAAGGAAGATGCTTTGCAACAACTCATCGGAATTGTGCCTCAGCAGGTGGATCTGTTTGCTGGGAGCATTATTGAGAACGTGGCTCTAGGTGAATTTGAACCGGATACTGCAAAAATAATGGCCCTGGCTGAACAGACAGGCTCATTAAAGTTCATAAACGAGCTTCCAGGAGGTATCAATACGCAACTGGGTGAACATGGCCTGAATTTATCAGGGGGCCAACGTCAGAGGTTGGCCATTATGAGAGCCCTATACAAGGATCCGGAAGTTATAATATTGGACGAGGCCACTTCAGCACTTGATATTCAAGCTGAAAGACGGATTCTTTCTCTAGTAAACAATCTCAAAATAGCTGGTAAGACCATAATATCCATTTCGCACCGCATCTCATCGGCAGAAACAGCCGACCGTGTTGTTCTCTTAGAAAAAGGGAAAATAGTTGCTGATGGACATCATTCCGATTTGATGGGATCAAGTTTAAGGTATCATAAGTTTTGGAAGGAAACGCACGCTATCTCAGAACTATAGCTCAATCTAGTTCCCGATGAGTATAAAAGGCGCCCAGTAATAAGGCATTGAATAATTCTCTGAACTTGTCATTTTGAGCTTTGCTGACCGAAGAGCGGAGGCGTATTGATCTTGTTTGATATTATCATAAAAGTTCATCATCAACTCCGCTGTGGAGTTATC
>JBCDHA010000060.1:0-11731 GCA_038750705.1 Bacteroidota bacterium | reverse complement strand
GTTTCATCGCCATCATACTTTAAAGCTACATCCAGAAGTTCCTTGCCTTCTACTACATCATTCTCCATAATTACTTTAGAACGAATTTGATTATCGTAAACATATAACAAGGCTATATTGTCACCATTTTTAGAAGCGTGTACAAACTGCTCCAACTCAAAGGAAATGATATCATTTATTTCAAAGCTGTTATCCCATAGCAGATCACCGGATTTATTAAACCCTAAAACAACTGCGTGTGTATACCTATATCCATCGAAAACCAAGCTGGAACTATACACGCCCCGGTTAACTGTAGCCACCGGATTGAAAAAGTTGCCCCCGCCTGTACCTGAAATATTTCTATATTTCGGGTAAAATGCTTCACCTAATAGCACGTACTGGTCTTCATATTCGATCAAACTATGGACAAGGAAGCGATAGTTAAATTTGATTCGCTTTCCCTTTATTTTTCTTCTTTCTATCCGGTTTCGCACGCGCTTTTCGCGCCCGGCTCGCATATAGTTAAAAAAGTTCTTTAGCTCCGCATAATTGTAAAATTTACTCTTTTGTTCACCAAACCGATTGAGGCTATAAACGAATAATCCCCTGGAATACTCAGAATTAAACCGCCCGTAAACACCTGCAACCAGTTGGGCATTTCCATCCATCTGTTGGGTACGCCCAAATAGCAGACTTTTTGTTCTGTCAGTATCTAATTCAACTTTTTTAACCAGGTTTCCATTAAAATCAAACGTGTTTACAAATAGCGTGTATTTTTTGTCAATTGTTTTCCCTGCCAGGGTTACATCAAAAGTTTGATTGCTGTTAATCTTAATTTCTGCTATGGTAGACTTATCATTAAAAATGCCTGGTAAAACCCGCGGAACACGATCTTGGAAGTTGTACAAAATGACTACCGGCCGATAGTTAAAATATCCTGCTATAACAGCGGCATCTTGAGTAGCCGTAAAATCGAAGTAGTTAAAAGGGATATAGTTTCTAATAGGCACTCTCACTATTTCACCTAGTAAGTCCCAACTCACCAATTCCAGGTTTCTGTTTTTGCTGGAGAAATTGTTAAAAAGGAGGTATCCGCGATCATCATTATAGTAGTGGTCTACAAGCTCATAGTCTGAACTTAGCGCATATAGTTTAACCCACTGAATGTCAAAAGAGGTATCTAACCTAACCACTTTCCAAACTGTGTTATTGGCATTACTCTGATCCATAACTCTTTGGTAAAGAAAAAGGCCATTTTCACCTGCCGGAATTATCTCGTAGTTCTCACCATTCTGAATTGGTATTTCAAATCGCTCAGTTTGTGTAATTTGAGCTATACCGCTGGTAAACGAAAAACACAGGATAAAGACAAAAAAAGTTTTATTCAAAAGTCAATTTATTAATAAACAAAACGCTTCTTCTTGGGTCCAGATCAGGAACATCTTTATTATGCACCCTATGGTAGCCCCAAAATAAAAAGACATCATCAAACCAGTTCATGACTCTGCCCATGCCAACATAGGTGTGTCTTATCTCATCTGAATCGTGGAGTAATTTGATATCTATTTCTCCTTTTGATAACACGCTATCGCGCAGGATAGTTTGATAGCAGACTTTATCTTCCGCCAAATAGGCCATGTGATGTTTACCGTTATCAGCCGTAACATCTACTACCTGCTCCAGCGAAAGTGTTTCTGTGTTATCAATTGGAATGCTGTTATCCCATATTAAACGACCTTTACGATCCAGATGCAGCACAATGGATTCATAGTACTCAAAACTATTGGCATCATCCACACCTGACAATCTGCTCGATTGTTTTACATACCTGGAGTTAGCTCTATTTGTGAAACCGTCAACACCGTAATAAGGGCTACCGTAGTTATACCATGTCCCTTGCCTCGCGCCATAGTCGAACTTTGGATGATATACTTCAGCCGTAATAAGGTATCCTGTTCCATCCCATTGTACTTCATTTAGCCTGAGCCTGGTAGTGTGCTTATAGGATTTACCACCTCTTTCTTTTTTCTTAACTTTTTCTTTCAAACGTCTTGCTCGTGATGGATTCATGTAGTCGAAAAAATGGGAAAGTTCAGCAAAAGAATGGTAGCTGAATAGGTTTTTTTGTCCTGGCGGCTTTACAACGACAAAATAAATGCCCCTGGCGTATGTAGAGTTTGGCGATCCGTAAGATCCCGAAATGGCTATATTACCATCTACAAACCCAGTAGATTTCGCACTGAGTACCCTGTAATCTTCTTTGAACCTTATCTCTCTTTCAAAGAGTATATCAAGGACATTACTATAAGTTCTTAGTCTTAAAAAGTAACCCGTATAATCTTTTTCCAGGGTGACGGCATTGAAAGTACCGTTTTCATTACTTCTTAGGTCAACAATATCACTTTTGTCTTTGAAGAAACCAGGCACTACTACCCAATGGTCATCTCCCAGTGTATAAGCTAAAAGTGTAGGACTGAAGCGCACGTACCCTCCTAAAACGACCTTATCTCCCATAACAGAGAGATGACTCAACTCAAGCTCCACCTCATTCTCAATATCATATCTCTCAACGGCCCCGTCTAACACTCCCATTCGAATCAAATGATAATCGGACTTGCTGTACTCCCCTTCTCGAAATAAAAGGTATAAATGTCCATCAATGAGATCATACCCTCTGATAATGTACTTTTCATTAATAGCCAGCTCTTTCTCCCACCGCTTCTCTAATTCAGCATTAAGTGAAACTATTTTCCAAACATCGCCCTCTCCTTTTTCATATTTCTCAGTATCTCTAACTATCATAACACCATCCTGCCCGGCAGGAAGAACAGTAAAGTAGTCATCCGTATTTTCCTTTTCCAATTCAAACCTAGCCGGCTGTTCCGGTTGTGCAAGTGCACAGCAGAACAACAGGTTACAAAATATGGCTAGAACCGACCTCATCCGTTACCCATACCTACAATAATGTCAAACTCTTCTTTTTTTACCGGTTGAACAGACAATCTTGAATTATTAACTAACACCATCTGACTTAATCGCTCATCTGCCTTTACCTCTGCCAGAGTTACTGGTTTTTTGAACTTCTCTACAGGTTCAATATCCACCATTACCCACCTTTCATCATCAGTTGTGGAATCAGGATAGAACTCCCTAACGATCTTGGCGATACCCACCGCACACTTTTCATTAACACTGTGGTAATAAAGAGCCAAATCACCAACTTTCATATCCTTCATGTTATTTCTAGCCTGATAATTTCTAACACCGTCCCAAAAAGTTCTCTTGTCACGCACCAAGTCGTCCCAAGAATATGCTCCGGGTTCTGATTTCATTAGCCAATAGTTCATTTTGATTCCATTGAAGAGTAAATATTTTCATTTTGATAAATTTACACAAATAATGATTCTATCAATTTATTGCAGTTAAAGCTTGGAAACAATCCCCCAATAAGCGGGTTATGATGGCTAGATGACTATACGTAAAATACTCGTAATCCGCTTTTCTTCTATAGGCGATATTGTGCTCACCACACCCGTAATCCGAAACCTTAAAACTCAACTTCCGGACGCAGAGATTCATTTTTGCACTAAAAGAGAATACCTGTCCATTCTTGCTGAAAATGCCTATTTAGATAAAATACACGTTTTTGAAAATTCCCTGAGCGGCTTGATCAAAAGTTTAAAAAAGGAAAGGTTCGACATTATTGTAGATTTACATCGCAACTTAAGAACCCTATTGATAAAACTGCAGCTAGGGGTAAAAAGCTACTCTTACAATAAGCTGAATCGGGAAAAGTGGCTGTTGGTGAACCTTAAAATAAACAAGCTGCCAAATGTTCACATCGTAGACCGATACATGGAGACTGTAAAACCTTTGGGCATAAAAATGGATACTCTTGGGCTGGACTTTTTTATACCTGAACAAGATGAAGTCGCCATTACTTCATTACCGGAAACGCATCAAAGAGGGTACGTTGCCCTGGCTATTGGAGCGCAGCATAATACCAAAAAGCTACCTTTCAAAAGAATGGTAGAACTCTGTGATAAGATCAACAAGCCCATAGTACTTTTGGGAGGAAAAGGAGATGTGCAAATGGGTGAAAGAGTGACAAATTTCTTTAGAAAGACTGATAAATCTGAACCTCTTGAAGAAGGACTGCTAAAGCTCAATAAAAAAACAATTATCTACAACGCCTGTGGAAAATACAACCTCAACCAGTCTGCTTCCATTATAAAAAAGGCAAGTTATGTATTTACTCATGATACTGGCTTAATGCATATGGCTGCAGCATTCAAAAAGCAGATATTTTCTATTTGGGGCAATACCGTGCCTTCATTTGGAATGTATCCTTATCGAACCAAATTCACAATTTTTGAGAATAATAAGCTGGATTGCAGGCCATGTTCTAAAATTGGGTTCGACAAATGCCCAAAAGGTCATTTTAAATGTATGAATGAGTCCGTTTTTGACTTCTACTTACCTTAAGCAGCAGACTAACGGTTATCATGATGAGTATAAGTACAAGAACTTAAAATGTACTGAATCTCATCCGTTAATCAGTAGGCCCTTACTAATTTACCTTCCATATAATTTACAAACGAGCGATTTGTTACTCTCATTCCGCCTTTGGTAGGAAAGTTTCCGGTAAAGTACCAGTCTCCCAGGTGATCCGGACACGCCTTATGTAAATTATCGACGGTTTGATAGATAATTTCTAAATCCGCCTGCATCTCTTTGGGCTTAACAATTTCACCAATCTTATTAGAAATTTCCTCATAAGTGAACTCATCATATAAGCGATTTACCTCGTTCATATTTAAATTTTCATCTAACGCCAATTTGCACCGGTCAAGTACCTCATGCAATAAATACTCTTTCCCCTGTTCTTTAATGAGTGCAATCATAGCTCTGAATGCCACGAATTCACTCATTTTGGACATATCGATGCCGTAGCAATCAGGAAATCTAATTTGGGGAGCAGAAGATACAATCACCACCTTTTTAGGTTTCAACCTGCTCAGCATAGTAAGAATACTCTTTTCAAGTGTGGTGCCTCTTACGATACTATCATCAAGTATGACAAGTGTATCTGTATCTTTTTTGATCACCTCGTAAGTAGTATCGTAAACATGGGCCACCAACTCATCTCGATGTTCGTCATCGGTAATAAAAGTTCTAAGCTTTGCATCTTTGAGTACGATTTTCTCTACTCTGGGCCTGAAGGACAGTAACTCCTCTATATCGCCCATATGGGGTTTATTATCGATAAGAATATCTTTTCGCTTTGCACTGAGATAATCCTCAAGGCCCTGTAACATGCCCAGGAAAGCCGTTTCCGCCGTATTAGGAATATACGAAAACACCGTATTCTTGAGATCAAAATTAATAGCTTTTAATACCTGTGGGATGAGCTTCTTTCCCAGGTTCTTGCGCTCATTGTAAATATCGGGATCAGTACCTCTGGAGAAGTAAATTCTTTCAAAGCTGCACGACTTTTTTTCTTTTGGTTTGCTAAACTTTTTCTGACCAAACTCTCCATTCTTTTTGATGATTAAAGCGTGACCAGGCTTTACTTCTTCTATTTGATCATAATCAACATTAAAAGCTGTCTTAATGGCCGGTTTTTCAGAAGCTACCACTATAACCTCATCATCATAGTAATAATAGGCCGGCCTGATACCTACCGGGTCACGGGCTACGAATGCATCACCATGACCTACCATTCCTACCATAGCATAGCCTCCGTCAAAATCCTTACAAGCTCGCTTTAAAACACGCTGTAAATTCAGCTCACTTTCAATGACAGCAGTAATTTCTTTGTTAGTGTATTCATCTTTATACTGTTTAAAAAGCTCATTATTCTCTTCGTCTAGAAAATGACCTATCTTTTCCATTACGGTAACCGTATCTACCTTCTCTTTAGGATGTTGTCCAAGTTTAACCAGTATGTCAAACAGTTCATCCACATTGGTCATATTGAAATTACCGGCCACTACAAGGTTTCGACTTCTCCAGTTATTTTGTCTTAAAAAAGGATGGCAGTTTTCGATGCTGTTTTTTCCGTGTGTTCCATACCTCAGGTGCCCCATCCATACCTCACCGGTAAAGGCACAATTTTCTTTCAACCACCGCTCATCATAGTAGTTGTCTTTGCCGTCTTTCTTTGCTTTTTTGTATTTGCGACCAATTTTTTCGAAAATGGCTTTAATTGGCTCACTCTCTATGGAGCGGTATCGGCTAATGTACCTCAAACCTGGTTTCTGGTCGATCTTAATATTAGCCACCCCTACACCATCCTGGCCTCTGTTCCGTTGCTTCTCCATAAGAATATACATCTTATTGACGGCGTACATGGGAGACCCATACTTTTCTATGTAATAAGAAAGAGGTTTTCGGAGTCTTACAAGTGCTATACCACACTCGTGTTTTATTGCATCACTCATAACCGTGCCTAAAAAGCAAAATTAATTTTATTTATAATGTCCAGCAACCAATCCGGTTTAAAGAATAGCACAAGTAAAGCCAAAACCATTAGCCCGGCAAAATAATTCTCATAGGAAGCCGTAGTTGACCCGTTGGCATCTGCCGTACTGTTCGCAGGCTTAAAAGTCATATAAAAAGGTACTTTTAGATAAAAAAACAGCGCTACCACTGTATTGATTAGCCCAAATGTAAAAAGTGCCAGCAGCCATGGGTTGGCCGTGGAGGAATATGATTCCCAAAGAGACGTGAAAATCAAAAGCTTGGCAGTAAATCCGGCAGTCGGTGGAATTCCGGTTAATGAAACCATTAATACTACCATGAGCACCGAAAGCCACGGATACGTCTTCATTATTCCGGCGTAATCCTTGATGTCAACAATATTTTTCTTCCTTTCGAAGAAATGTATGATCATGAAAGTGGCAAGGTTCATAAGCACATAGACTATTGAATAAAAAAAGAGGCCTTTTGTAGCCTGTTCAGAAAGAGAAACAATAGGAATTATCAAAAACCCGGTATGTGCAATTGAGGAGTAGGCCATCATACGTTTCACATTCTGCTGCCTTAGCGCTGAAAAATTCCCAAAGAGCATAGAGGCCATGGATATGACACTCAATAGCATTACCCAATCAACCGGCCCTAAGCCAAACAGGTGAATAATTAAGAGCCATTTTAACAAAAAGGCAATGGCAGCAAGTTTTGGGACCGTAGAAAATAAGGCCACAACGGGTGTAGGCGACGCTGTATAGACATCCGGTGACCATACATGAAAGGGAACAGCGCCAACTTTGAAAAGAATTCCTACAAGCACAAGGCAAAGGCCTACTGCGAAAGGTAAAAATGGTGCGTTGAGCAAGGAATCAGTAAATTCCGGTTCCATAAAAAATAAGGATCCGGTAAGCGTGTAAATCCATGATATACCGTAAAGCATAATGGCGGAAGATACGGCGCCAAATATTAAATACTTAATGGCCGCTTCACTACCGGCTTTATTAAAAGTGAACAATGTCAACGCATAGGCAGAAATAGACATAATTTCCAGCGCCAGATACAGTATAAGTAAATGTGATGACATGATAAGGAGGTGCCCGCCAATGAGGATACCAAACGTCAGCGTATAGAACTCCCCTTTTAGCCTCAAATCTCTACTTCTGATGGAGATCAGAATCGATACAAAAGTGGCCAGGCATAATAATATACGCCAAGCAACAGCTGCCTGGTCTAGTTTTAGAAAGCCCCCAAATAGAAGTTGTAATTCCAGTCCCCATTGATCTGACAATTGCCATATACAAAAGCCGATAAAGGTTAGCGCAAAAGGTAGAAGCAGGTTTTTTTTCTTAAACAGATCCAGTAGGATTAAAACCAGCACTCCTGCAACTAAAACCAGCTCGGGAATAAAGTGAGACAGAGAGGTTATGTTACTTGCTATTTTATCTGATAAAGATTCCAACAGAGATCACTAAAAGTTGAGAATAGTATCCACAAAAGTGACTACAGAGTTATTGATCAGGTCAAGCAGTACAGAAGGAAATATACCCAGCACCAATACAAATATTACCAAAGGAATGAACATCAAGAATTCCTTTCTGTTCAGATCAACAATGCTTTCTGAAGGAACTCGTTTTACATGGTATTTCCCAAAGAACATTCTTTGGATCGTCCACAAATAATAAGCGGCGCTCAAAATCAGGCCAAAAACAGCGGTTAGTGTCATCCACCTGGGAAGTAAACCTGTACCCTCTACCACAGCCGACCCAAAAGACCCAAGTAAAACAAGTATTTCAGCGATAAACCCGGAAAAGCCCGGTAAACCTAAACTTGCAAAAAAGAAAATCACCACTATTACAGTATATTTTGGCATCTGAGATGCCAGCCCTGAGTAGTTCTCAATGAGTCTATCGGCGGTCCTGTCGTAAATTACCCCTGCTATTAAGAAAAGTGCAGCGGAAATGAACCCGTGACTGATCATTTGATAGATTGCTCCACTAACACCCTCAACGCTTAGCGCAGCTAAACCTAGTAGCACAAACCCCATATGCGATACAGATGAAAAAGCAATCAGCCTCTTGAGGTCCTTGCTTGCCAACGCATTAAACGCTCCATAAATAATAGAAATGACACCTAAGCCTCCTACCCACCAGGCATAGTTAATGGCGCCGTCAGGAAATATGAGATAGGCGGTGCGGAAAAGACCGTACCCTCCTATTTTTAACAATACCCCCGCCAGGATAACTGATATTGGCGTAGGCGCTTCCACGTGTGCGTCTGGCAGCCATGTGTGAAAAGGAACTACAGGTACTTTGATGGCAAAACCTATGAATAAGAGTAAAAACCCGGCAAACCTCGCCGGAAGGCCCAGCATAAAATGAATATTGATAGTACTCAAAAACGAGTCCGGAATTAAGTTTCCGGAATCTGTCATAAATACCATATTAAAGGTGCGTACCAGTTTATCCTGTGGTATTTGTCCTGCCTGAAGCATATCTTGCACTTGCTTCATAACCACAGCGGTTGGTGATTGGCTATCTGATATCAGGCCCAACTCAACAGCCGTAGCTCCCGGATCAATCACAGAAGTATATAGGCCGATCATCACAATCAAAATAAAGATCGAACCCATTAAAGTGTAGAGGAAGAATTTTATTGAAGCATATTCTCGTCGTGGCCCACCCCAAATACCTATTAGAAAGTACATTGGCAATAGCATGAACTCGAAGAACAGGTAAAAAAGCAGAAAATCCAGCGCCACAAAGCACCCTATAACAGATGCATTCAGTATTAAATATAAGCTGAAATAAGCCTTTACCTTTTCTTTTATTTGCCATGATGATAGAACACCAATGAGAAGAATGATAATCGAAAGTAGAACCAGGCCTATACCAAGCCCATCCACACCTACAAAATATTCGGCTGAAAGCTTTCCTAGCGATTGAAGGTCCAGCTTAATCCAGCTAAGACGTTCTACAAACTGAAATCCTTCTATTGAATAGTGTGGTGAGTCGGGCGGGGCATAATTGAAGTAAAGAACTACACCTATAACAAGCTGTACTAAACTGACTCCAAGTGCAATAAACTTGAAATATATTTTTTGTCTCTCAGGCAAAATCACCAGAAACAGTGCAGCTACCAGCGGTAAAAAAATAAGTAGGGATAAAAAATGTGCTTGTAGCATTAACAAATTAGAGTATAAAAAATATGATGAGCAGCAAACTTACTAAGGCGAAAATAATAAAACTCTGTGCTTTGCCATACTGAAATGACTTTGTCATACCGCCTACCTGACTTGAGAAAAAAGCCGAAAAATTAACTAACCCATCAACGAAAACCTTATCAAGCCAACCTATTACGAAAGAAACAATTACTCCTACCCATCCAAATAAATTCACCAGGCGATCAATTACCTTTTTTTCTATTTGAGCCAATACTGAAGTGCACCATCGTATAAAACTCAAAATGGTTTTTTCATAAAATTTATCAAGGTACCAGTTGTTTATAGATAATCGCCCCAAAAAAGAAAGTTGGTCAGTTTCAGCAAATGTTAGAGCTTTACCCTGCTTGAATTTGAGCCAAGCTAATAGTACTCCAACCAGCACCAGGGCAATGGAGCCCACACCGACGAACGAATGATTTGCCATATCCCTGACCTCTAAATCAAACTGTGGGGTAGAATTTAACT
Organism: Bacteroidota bacterium; assembly: GCA_038750705.1. Lineage (GTDB taxonomy): Bacteria > Bacteroidota > Bacteroidia > Cytophagales > Cyclobacteriaceae > Fulvivirga. The sequence continues at coordinate 1,593 of JBCDHA010000060.1, read as the reverse complement.
TGGCGGGAAGGGTATTTAAAAGCCAGCTTGAGGTGTAATCAAAGGGATTGAAACTCCAAAATAAGCCAATACTTAGTGTACCTAGAATAATCAAGGGAACTTTGAAATGCCAACCACCTTCCCGGGTATCAGAAACGTTCAATCCACTTCTAAAATCTCCAAAAAAAACTAAAAGTAGCTGGCGTCCCATGTAGAAAGCTGTGAGCGCTACAGTGGCAAAAGCTAAAAGGGGAACGCCATATGCAAATGGACCAACGGCCGCAGACCAATTCAATGATGCTACCAACAGAGCGTCTTTTGACAGGAAACCCGAAAAAAGTGGAAGGCCCATAAGTGAAAATGCAGCTATTAAATAAGTATAAAAAGTAACAGGCATGTTAGATTTCAACCCACCCATACTACGCATGTCTTGTGCATCTGTATTCAGATTATGCTTTTGATCCAGTGCATGTAAAGAATGTATGACCGAGCCTGCCGCCAAAAATAAGGCAGCCTTAAAAAAGGCGTGTGTGAAAAGATGAAATAGCGCCGCCTCATACGCTCCGGTTCCAATGCCTATGAGCATATAACCCAGCTGGGAAATAGTGGAGTAGGCCAAAACCTTTTTAATGTCATATTGGGTAAGTGCGGCTACAGCGCCCATAAAGGCGGTTATGGATCCAACAGTCGCTATTGTGGCTAACGTTGTGGCATCCAGAAGTGCTACCACTCTGCTCATAAGAAAAACTCCCGCTGCTACCATTGTAGCTGCATGGATAAGCGCAGATACGGGAGTGGGGCCCTCCATAGCATCGGGAAGCCAAACCTGGAGAGGAAATTGAGCAGATTTTCCAACGGCGGCCATAAAAAGGCCTATGCCCATAAAACTTAACCAAACAGCGGGAAGAGCGCTTACTGCAGAAACCCAAAACCCGTTTTGCAGTTGTGAGTCATCCATTAATACCTGAATTTCATCCAGATTAAATGTGCCAAACTGATACCAAATAATACATAAGGCCATAATGAAACCAGCATCTCCGATCCTGTTAACGATAAATGCTTTTTTTGATGCCTTTGACGCAGAATCCTTGGTATACCAGTGTCCTATCAGAAGATAAGATGATAAACCAACCAGCTCCCAAAAGACAAAAACCATCAGTAGGTTATCTGATAGAATAATGCCGGCCATTGCAAATGTAAATAGTGACAGAAATCCAAAATATCTCCCGTAACCCGGGTCTTTAGCCATATACAGCGCCGAATAAATATGAACCAGCAGCGACACCATGTTGACTGTAAACAGTAGAAAAACACCCTGAAAATCCAAAAGCACCCCTACCTCAAATGTGTAAGAGCCAACTGCGAACCAGTCCATCCGCATGACAGCGGATTCGCTTCCAATTCTTAACAAAAGAATGGAGGACAGAACTGTGGAAATTACTAAAAGGATAATGCTAATGTACGAGGCCATGCGCGCCCGGCTTTTGGGGGCAATAACGTTCATTGCAAAAGCTGTTAATGGAATAAGGAAGATTACTAACGCAATTGAGATCAAGGCCATCGCTAATCTTTGATATCCGCTATTTTGTCCAGGTTAATGGTTTTAAAGTGCTT
>JBCDHA010000059.1:0-11755 GCA_038750705.1 Bacteroidota bacterium | reverse complement strand
TCTATTTCATTGTGAACGATAATCTGCCTCCTGAAAAAAGTAAGAGAGAAAAATACATGGGCCCACCAACGGTTGAATACCCCTGTTAAATGGTGTGCTTTTTTGAAAACTATGGGAATGAGCAGCAACAGAAAGAATAAGGTGAAAAGCAGAACAAACCAAATCAATATATAAAAGGCATGGAGCGCTCTGAGGAGTTTCATTTCGATAAAAAGGAATTTGAAGAGAGGTTTAAAACTTATTTTTGGAAGGCCTGGGAATAAGTAAAAACTCCGTCTGTCTACCATCAATATAATTCACTCCACTTTCATCAAAAAAAGCCTCTTCTTCCAGCATTATGCGAATTTTTTTATTCCATTCTTTAATAAAGGTAGCCGCATTGAGCTCAATGGAATAAGCCGTATTGTAATGAAGAGGATAATCACCTGTTATGGGCACACCCTCTTGTTGATCCCACATCCCTAAGGTTGTACCGGCCGCATGGCCATGGTAGCCAATCGGATGGGTATAGATGGACGGTTTGATGCCTTCGGCAATGGCTTGCATGCGAGACTCTTTTAGTACCTTATTGCCTGTTTTTCCGCTGGCAAAGTTTTTCGTGAAAATGTCCTGCAGCCTGTTTCCTCTGGCCAGTGCAGCCTTCAGGTACTTAGGAGCATCTGTCTCACCTGAACGTAATACATAGGCATGTTGCTGAGTGTCTGTATTGAGTCGGAGATAAGTAATACCAAAATCCACATGTATTAAGTCTCCGGGTTGTATAATATTGGTTTGCGGCCTTTTTGAGAATGAACGAAGATGATCGAATGACTCAGGGTCATCGCGTTGAATGGAAACGGTAGGGTGAAACCAGGTTATGAGTTTTAATTCTCTTGCCTTTTCACGCATCCACCATACTACATCTTCTGTACTGGTTACCCCCGGTTGAATTACATGCCCGGAAAATGCTTCGTCAATAATATCATGCGCAATCCTGCATATTTGAGGGTAGATGGCCATTTCTGCTGGAGTTCGCGTCTCCAGCCAACCTATTGCTAATTTTTCAGCTGATACTATTCTACTTTTATGTTTGTGGTGTAGCGCCCGGTTAAGGCCTTCAAGATCCGTGGCCGTTATGCCATCTGCCAAACCGAATGCATCTGATTTATTAATACCTATTTTTTTTGGGTCGCGTTCTTCAATTATTTCCGCCAGCCGCTTCCATTGATCGGGCTCTCTTTCTTTGTCCCAGGCCTTGATGAAAGTTTTTCCCACGTCATATCTTGCCACTGCCAATGTTTCAACCCCCTCTTTTAAGCCGCGGTCATACATCACTAATATAGTCCTTCGCCTTGCCGCCAGCCATGTAGAGGGAAGCAAGGTCTTAATAACAGGATCCTCATTATACTCCCTTGAAATCACGATCCACATGTCAATACCTTCTCTTCGCATCAACTCGGGCAAAACGGTTTGGATCTTATCTTCTAAAAGACGGTCAATAACCGCAGCACGGTCCTTCATAGGAAGTATATGGGGGTAATTACGCTGAGTTACACCGGAAAAAGGAAGGACCAGTAGTAGTAAACCTGCAAAAACTGTTTTCATAGTTAACGCCGAAATTTAGACAAGTTGATGATCAGTTACCGCCCAAGATAACCATACATCTTTGACCTTTCAAAATATCTATGCCTTCATTTATATCCACCGTGTTTTTTGCTTCATCCATTTTTTCATTGAAACTTAGTTTTAGTTCTTTCCTTTTCATGGCTTCGACAAACCTTCTTACTTCCTCTTTAGTTTCTAATATTAGCATGGGTACCGGAGTAGGTTTATCGTCATCACCTTTGGCTACCATTGTAACATAGCTGGTATTCGTGTGTTTGACACTCCCAAGTTTTACGTTTTCAGAAATCACTTTTATGCCGATTACCAGCGATGACCGCCCAACATAGTTAACAGAAGCATGCAGTGATACCAGTTCTCCAACCTCGACCGGCTGAAGAAATTCGACATTGTCTATAGAAACCGTTACGCAGTAGGTACCGGCATGCTTGCTGGCACATGCATAGGCAACTTTGTCTATGAGAGAGAGTAATATACCGCCATGAATTTTACCCCCAAAATTAGCATAGGAGGGAATCATAAGTTCTGTTATAGTAGTTTTTGAATAGGCTACTGGTTTTCCATTATTCTCCATATCGGAAGATAATGAAAATTAAAACTTATAACTTAAATAACAGGGATTGCTAGGCCGCTTCTTTTACCTCTACAGGTATCATTTGTTTCTCCTTGGCCAATTGAATTACTCCCAGGCGGTTCAGAAGCCTGATCATTAAATAAGTTGGGTCTATTTCATGCCACCTGAAGCCGCCAAAATTAGCCCTATTCCCATACTTATGGTGGTTGTTATGGTAACTTTCACCCATCATGAGAAAATCAAATGGCAAAAAGTTCTTTGAAGTATCCTTAACCTCGAAGTTCCTGTAACCATATTTATGAGCGAACCAGTTAATGATGGCGCCATGTATAGGAGAAAGTAAAAATTGTACGGGCAATAAGAACCATAACCACCACTCCGTAGCAAAGAACCAATAAACGGCAACGTAAGCCGCTCCCCAGAGTATTCTCGATACCCATGACCTCGCAAACTTGTCAAAAGCTGTCCACTCGGGTACATTCTGAGTGAATCGTGCGTCGACCGTCATTTTTTTGCTGGTAATTGCCGAATAAATAGTCTTTGTTTTCCACATCATTTTAAAGAGACTCTCATCATATTTAGGTGAGTGCGGATCGTTGGGTGTATCGGCAAAAGCGTGGTGCATCCTATGCATTATTCCATAGCCATAAGCGCTGAGGTAGTTAGAACCCTGAAAAAACCAGGTAAGGATAAAGAATACCTTCTCCCAGCCTTTGCTCATTGTGAAAGCCGCATGAGACGCATATCTGTGAAGAAAAAATGTCTGAAAAAATAACGACAGGTACCAGTGCGCTATGAAAAATATCAATATTACTTCCATGTGAAATTTATACTTGTTTTTTGCCTATTATCTTAAGACAAATAAGAGAGCAAATTGTGACAGGAAAGCCCGTTTTTTTTTTAAAGTTTTTTAAGTTTGGTAGAGATATCACTTCCCAGGTGCTGAATAAAATCAGTTAAATGACCAAGTTCATTTGCCTTTTTAAAACTGTTCAGAAATGATTTAGGGTTGGGGATATCAATTTTTATTCTGCTGCTTTCGTTGCTGAGTTTCTCTTTAGCCCTGCAGAAAAGCTGACGGCAATTGTCTTTCTTTTTATCAAAAAGATGTTGCAATTCTTCATACTCAAAATTGAAAACTTCTCGCAGTAGGAAAATAGCCTTTTCAAGGGGTTCAAGCTTTCTATGTAAAACGTCTAAGGCATGGGATACTTCATGGTCCAGGTCTATCTTTTTAAGATCTGCAAACTTATGCCAGTCAATAAGTTCCGATGGCTTCAAGTTATCAAGATACTCATTCTTTTTTCTCTTAAGCGCCTCCAGGTGATTAAGGCAGTTGTTCGTTACCGCTTTGATTAAATACGCCTTGGTATTATTGATCTTCTCCTTTTCCGTCATCAACCATTTTAAGAAGGTCTCCTGTACAATGTCTTCCGCGTCATGGATGGAACCCACCATTTTTATCGCAATGGACTGCAGTATGGGCTGATAGAGCGCTATGGTTTGAGCATTATTGATGCCGTAAAGGTAAATGCTAATAATCTGAAACCAGCATTTTTGTTAATTTATTAAATCGTATGGACATGACCATGGCTACAATGGTAAGACCAATAAGTAGTCCATACCATATACCTTCAGCCCCTAAGTCAAATTTGAACCCCAATAAATAGCCAACAGGAAGAGCAATCACCCAATAGGCAATGAATGTAAGTAGTGTAGGTACTTTAACATCTTCCAGGCCTCTTAGTGCACCGAGGCTTACTACCTGGATTCCATCGGAGAGTTGGAAAAACCCGGCTATTACCACTAGTGAGGATGCCATTTGGACCACTTCTTCATCCCGGATGTACAAGGAGGGCAGATAGCACCGCCCCAGTATAAATATCAACGCACAGGCCAGCATAAAAGTAATAACCATTCCATACAGGGTAAACGCCGCGGCTCTGAGGGTGGGTACGTCTTTTCTGCCCAGCTGATTGCCTACACGTACAGTAGCTGCCGCGGAAAGTCCCGAAGCCGCCATATAGCTGACAGCCGCAAGATTAACCGCAATTTGATGAGCAGCTAACGCTTTAGTACCTATCCACCCCATCATAATTACTGCAAACCCAAAAGCGCCAACTTCGAAAATAAATTGCAGGCCCGCCGGTAAGCCTATATTGATCAGACGTTTAATGAGTTTTTTGCTGTAGAAGCCCATTGAAAAACCGTTGCGAAATGCAATGAAGCTTTGGCTAAAATAGATATAGCCCATCATCCAGATAGCCAGGACAATCCTGGAAATAAGTGATGCCCATCCTGCACCGTTTAACCCCAACTCCGGAAAACCTGCCTTTCCATATATGAGTAAGTAGTTTAAGCCAATGTTTATCAAATTACAGGCAATAACTATGAACATGGCTTGACGCGTTCTGGACAGACCTTCAGCAAATTGCCTGAAAGTTTGAAATACCATTAAGGGGATAAGCGAAAATGTAACTATGTTCAGGTACGGAACTGCCATAGTCACTACGTCTTGTGGCTGATCCAGATAGAAGAGTACGGGGCTTCCAATAAGTACCAGTCCAAAAAGTAGAACTCCAGTGATGATATTCAAAAGAAAGCCGTTCTTGAGTATTTCAGATACCCGTGCTGTATTACCTTCCCCATCAGCCGCAGCCACCAACGGTGTTATGGCATAGGATATACCAATGCCGAAAGTCATGAGTAGATGGAAAATGACATTAGCTAAAGAAGCGCCTGCCAAAGGCAATGCCCCCAATTGCCCTACCATAACACTGTCAGCCACATTCACCATCATATGGCCCACCTGGCTGATCATCACCGGATAGGCCAGTAGGAAATTCTTTTTTAGATGAGCTTTATAGTTTTGCACATTTTTAACTGCCGAAACTACCTCGCACTGAGCACGCCTCAAATTAAAGGTCGGCTTTAAAAGCGGTAGATTAGATATTTAAAATTCTGGCTGCCTTTAACAATCCAGCTACACTCATGCTATCGGTGATGCGTTGATCCATTACCATTTCTACTGCTGCTGCCAATGACATTTTTCTGATAGCCAGATCTGCTTCCGATTCTTCCGGTTCTGATTCACCTTGACTTAAATCCCTGGCCATAAAGATATGTCCCACTTCGTCGGTAACCGAATTTGAGGTATGAAAACGCATGATGTATTCCCAGCGAGTTGCGGTAAGTCCTGTTTCTTCGCGAAGTTCTCTTTTAGCGCCTGCCAACGGTTCTTCCCCAAAAGGCGCCCCACCCTCAGGGATCTCCCAGGAATATTCATTCAGAGTATATCTGTACTGCCCGACCAGCCAGGTATAACCGTTCTCATCGATTGGGATTATGCCAATGGCCTGATTCTTAAAATGCACTTTACCATAAATACCTCGTCCGCCTCCTGGATTTATCACTTGATTTTCAACTACCTGTATCCACCGGTTGTCGTACTCCTTTTTGGATGAAAGTGTTTGCCAGGGATTCTTTATTGTTGCCATGGCGGCAAAGCTAGTGTTTTAATCAACGCATATGAAGAGGTCAGAACATTTGTAAATGGCAACCTAAGATTTAGCTTTGTCAGGTGTTAAAATCTTCATTTACAAAAGATAAAATTGAAGCCGGTTGTGATGAGGCAGGTCGTGGATGCCTGGCCGGACCGGTAGTGGCTGCTGCCGTAATTCTACCAGGGAAATACCGGCATAAGCATTTAAATGACAGCAAGCAGCTGTCTAAGAAAAAGCGGGAGTCTTTACGAAGTGATATTGAAAAGGATGCACTGTACTGGGCCGTAGGTTTTGTAGACAATCACGAGATTGATAAGATTAATATTCTGAATGCAAGCTATTTGGCCATGCAGCGCGCTGTCGACCAGCTGAGCCAACGCCCGGAGTTACTACTTATAGATGGTAACAGGTACAAACCACATAATGAAATTCCTTTTGAGTGTATTGTGAAAGGAGACAGTAAATTCCTTTCAATAGCAGCCGCATCCATTCTTGCTAAAACCTACCGAGATGAATATATGGAGAAGATTGGCTCTGACTACCCTGAGTACGGTTGGCATACAAATGCCGGCTATCCCACATCTGTCCATCGAGAGGCAATAAAGTTGCTGGGTACTACACCTTACCACAGAATGTCATTCAGGCTACTTCCTGAGCAATTAGAGTTGTTTCCGGACCAACTTGTTAAACCCTAAACCTACTTTTGCAACATGTGTTTGATTCTATTTTCTCATGGGAATCACCCGAGATACAAGCTCGTAATAGCGGCCAATAGAGATGAGTTTTATGGACGACCTACGCAACCGGCTCACTTTTGGGAAACGGAATCGCATTTGTTGGCAGGCAAGGACCGGGAAGCCGGAGGTACATGGATGGGAATTTCAAAAAAGGGTAAACTCAGTATGCTCACTAACTTTCGTGACGCCATAAATATTAAAAGTAATGCACCATCAAGGGGGCATTTGGTCAGTGATTTTTTGCTTAATGGATATGATGCTCATTCGTACCTAAAGAACTTAGAGCCCAGTGGCGCTACCTACAATGGCTTTAACCTGATTTGTGGCTCGATAGATAAACTGCACTATTTTGGCAATTATCAAAACGGTGTACACGAAATCAGCACAGGTGTACATGGATTGAGCAATGCCTTGTTAAACACCCCCTGGCCTAAAGTAGAAAAAGGGAAAGCAAATCTTCAGGTAGCTTTGGAGGAAGAGACAATAGATCCTGAGTCACTTTTCAACTTGTTGTATGATGATGTGTATGCAAAGGAGAGCGATTTACCTGACACCGGAGTGGGCCTGGAAAAAGAGAGAATGCTATCTCCATTGTTTATAAAAAGCCCCCATTATGGCTCTCGCAGCTCAACGATAATCCTGATCGATAAGTCAAACAGAGTCCAATTTCTGGAACGTACCTATAGCATCCCGGACTTCACAAGCTCAACAGTTTCGTTTGAATTTCGGGTTTAATTTTTTCCGGCAATTGGTTTTTACTATCTTTGAGAGACCAACCGGTCGGTATTTATGAGAAGAGGTACAGATACTAAAGAAAGAATTATTACTAAGTCAGCTGAGCTATTCAACTCGTATGGCTACCACGGGTGCTCCCTGAGCGATATTATGACAGCGACAAATTTGCAGAAAGGGGGTATATATAATCACTTCAAGAACAAGGATCAAATAGCGCAAGAAGCATTTGATTATAGCTATAATCGGGTGATTAAGAGATTTAGAAAGCTTTTGGGTGAGGCCAAAAGTCCGCTTGAAAAGCTGTATACGGTAATAGACGCCTTTGCTTCGTTTGCCGATGATCCGGTGGTAAAGGGTGGAGGTTGCCCTATTTTTAATACCGCTATGGACTCTACCAATACGCACCCTGAGTTAAAGAGAAAGGCAAGGTTAGGCATTGAAAGCTTGATTACCTATGTGGAGATAAAACTAAATGAAGGGATCGCCGAGGGCGTTTTTAGGCCTGATGTTGATGTCAAATTTTTTGCTTCATTGCTGATTATGACCTTGGAAGGAGCCATTGTAATGTCGTGCGTGCAGGATAATAACTACGGAGTACAGACTGCCTCCAGGTTTTTAAAAGATCATATTAAAAGTGAATTGCTGGTAAGCCCGGCATAGAATTTTTTTTAACCAAAAAAAGACCGTACGGTCTCTATGATGAATAAAAAATATACAACAACGTTTGAAGTTAAATGGGCAGAGGTAGATCCTAACCTCCACCTCAGGCACACGGTTTACCTGGATTATGGTGATCAGGCCAGGATACGTTTCTTCGAAGAAAATAATCTTCCTTTTAATAAGCTGATGAGGCTTGGTATAGGGCCAATCTTATTTGGAACACAAACTGATTTCAAAAAAGAAGTACTGCTTAGTGAGAAAGTAACAATAGACTGTGAATTAGTGGATATTACAAGTGACGGTAGAAAGTGGACCATCAAGCACCTGGTGTATAAAGAAGAAGGTAGCCTAGCCGCTGAAATGATTTACCGCGGAGCTTGGTTTGACCTGAAACAGAGAAAGGTGATTGCGCCTCCAAAAGAAGTCTATGATGTAATGCTCTCCATAAACGATTATAAATATGAAAAAGAAGAAAATTAAAATCCCACTTAAGTTGGTGCTTGTTGGTTTGCTCTTTTCAAAAGTGGAGTCAATCTGGCCATGGCTTGCGCACCGGTGGTTTGTGAAAATCTTCTTTTCAACAGCGCGCTTCGAGCTACCATTTGCTGAAGAAAAGGCTCTGGACTCAGCCACAAGATCATCGGTAACCTTCGAGAATAAAAGTATTCAGGTGTATGAGTGGGGTGACGGTGTACCTGTGCTCTTTGTTCATGGCTGGATGGGGCGTGCTACCCAATTTCATGAATTTATTCCGGTATTTAACCATGCCGGCTTTAAGGTAATTTCTTTTGATTCTACCGGTCATGGCTTATCTGACGGGAGTAGCTCCCATCTGATGGAATTTGCTGGTATCATTAAGATTTTGACCGTCAGGTACGGAAAATTTAAAATGATAGTAGGCCATTCCCTTGGGGGTGTAGCTTCTCTTCATTCGGTAAAACAGTTTCAGGCCACTGATCGACTTGTTATGCTTGCCAGCCCTACCATTGCTCAGGAGATAGTAGAAGAATTCAGGAAGAAAATAGGTGCCTCAAAAAAGTGTGAGGTACACTTTGAAAGGTATATACAGGCCACCTACGGTCAACGATTTGAAGAGTATTCAGCAAGTCATATTATATCAGAAATTAAAGGCCTTGACCTATTTTTGGTCTACGATCAGCATGACCGGGAAGTATCTATGAAAAATCCGGATATCATGTTGCATAGATATCCCGAAGCTAAATTGATGATCACAGAGGGTTTAGGTCATAACAGAATATTAAAAGATAGTGAGGTAATTGAAAGTACGTTAACGTTTTTAAAGAACTCAGAAGGTGTGCTTGCCTGATCGTCCGTTGTCACCTTCACTTAGTCTTCTATTTTACCGTTTACGGAATAGTACCCTATTGATACCGTTTTAGGTACGTTATTAGTGGCATAGAAAACCCCTATTTTTGGTTGTATAACATCGAGTAAGGTCATGACTAAGATTATTGAAACAAGCGAAATTGCTAAAGTATATAAGATGGGTAACCAAACTGTGGAGGCCCTTAAATCCGTATCCATAGAAATAAACCAGGGCGAGTATGTGGCTTTTATGGGGCCTTCAGGCTCAGGGAAGTCCACTCTTATGAATATCATTGGTTGCCTTGATACACCTACCGCAGGTACTTATGTTTTGAACACTAATGACGTGAGCGACCTGACGGAAAATGAACTGGCCGAAATCAGAAATAAAGAAATAGGGTTTGTATTTCAGACTTTTAACCTTCTGCCAAGGGCTACGTCATTAGAAAACGTAGCGCTACCTTTAATCTATGCGGGGTATGGTAAAGACGACAGGGATGAGATGGCTTTACAGGCGCTTGAAAATGTAGGCCTTGGCGATAGAGCTGATCACAAGCCCAATGAGCTTTCAGGGGGCCAACGTCAACGGGTAGCAATAGCACGGGCTTTAGTAAACAATCCATCTATTATATTGGCTGATGAGCCCACTGGAAATCTGGATACCAAAACCTCGTATGATATTATGGATTTATTCCAGCAGCTTCATGACAGCGGTAATACCATTATTATGGTGACGCATGAAGATGACATCGCGCATTATGCTCATCGCATAATCAGACTTCGTGATGGCTTGGTGGAAATGGACGAAATCAATGATAATGTAACACGCAGTAGGCAGCCTGAGGAGGTTTGATGGGAATGAAAGTTTACACCAAAACAGGTGACAAGGGAACCACGGCTCTGTTTGGAGGAACCAGGGTTTCAAAGTCCGATGTGCGAATCAACGCTTACGGTACGGTAGATGAATTGAATTCATACATTGGCTTGTTAAGAGACCAACCTGTCAATAATAATAAACATAACCTCCTTATCGAAATTCAAGATCGTTTGTTTACGGTAGGTTCTATTCTGGCTACCGAACCGGATAATGAAAAAGTTAAAGTGCCCAATTTACATCCGGAAGACGTGGAAAAACTGGAGCAAAGCATGGATGCCATGGACAGGCAGCTCCCCGAAATGAAGAGCTTTGTACTTCCGGGAGGACATCAATCCGTTTCTTTTTGCCATATAGCAAGGTGTGTGTGCCGTAGAGCTGAACGATTGGTTATTGAGTTGAGTCATCACGGTGATGTGGATGAATTGGTAATTCAATATCTCAACCGGCTTTCGGATTATCTTTTTGTACTTTCCAGACTAATGGCCCAGGAGCTAAAAATAGTAGAAACTCCGTGGGTTCCCAAAATGTAGAAGTCGGCCCATTTGGTTAACTTTGCAGTCCGGTTTGAACTACAAACCTTTATCTTTTAAACTTAATTTTAGGACCATGGTGGAGACATTAAATATTACCATTAATAAGAATCCAAATTCTAAATTAGATCAGGTTGATTTTGATAATATTCAGTTTGGAAAGCTCTATACGGACCATCTTTTTGTGGCGGAATTCAAAAACGGTGAATGGGATAATTTTCAGATTAATCCCTATGATGATCTAAGAATCAGCCCCGCGAGCCCCTCCATCCATTACGGCATTTCAATATTTGAAGGGCTAAAGGCGTATAAGAATGACAAGGGCGAGGTTTTAGTATTCAGACCGGATAAAAACCTTGAGCGCATGAATATCTCTGCCGAGCGCATGTGTATGCCGCTGATCCCAGAGCAGTTATATTACGAAGCATTAGATACACTCCTAGGCATGGATAGCGATTGGGTGCCATCGCAAGTGGGGAGTTCACTTTACATACGCCCTTTCCTTTTCTCTGATGACGACTTCATAGGTATTCGCCCCTCACAGGATTTTCGGTTCATGATCATCACATGCCCTGTAGGCGCATATTATTCAAAACCGGTGAAGGTCAAGATTGAAGATCACTTTGTGCGCGCTGTTGAAGGTGGAAGTGGATTTTGTAAGACAGGTTGTAACTATGGCCCTGCTATCTACCCGGCAAAGTTAGCACAGGGAAAAGGGTACGATCAACTCATTTGGACTGATGGTAAAGATCATAAATACATCGAAGAATCCGGCACTATGAATATAATGTTCATTATGGACGGAAAGCTGGTGACCCCGGCCCTTGGGGATACCATCCTAAATGGTATTACCAGGGATAGTGTATTAACCTTGGCTCGTGACTGGGGTATGGAAGTGGAGGAAAGGAAAATTGAAGTGAATGAGGTAGTAACAGCTGCAAAAGAAGGAAGGATTCAAGAGGCTTTTGGAGCAGGAACAGCGGCTACCATTGCGCAAATTGAACTCATTGGACATAACGGAACCGATTACAAACTCCCTGCTGTAGAAGATAGAGAGTTTTCTCATAAAGTATTAAAGGAATTAGACGACATTAAATACGGCCGAATAGAAGATAAATTCGGTTGGATTCATAAAGTATGATATGAAAGGGGATGTCTCAAAAGGTAGGTCGTCCTGTGTTTGCGAAGAGGTGTACTAAGCTTAAGTGACG
>JBCDHA010000058.1:0-11792 GCA_038750705.1 Bacteroidota bacterium | reverse complement strand
GTTGTTGATGGTGTATCCACTTCTGCTCGCCATTCCAGTGCCACCTGTGATCAGCTGTTGACTTAAGCCTTTGTTATTAATATCCCCTACTCCGAAATACGTGTAAGGTGAGCCGGGCGCTTGTTGAGCTTGTACCAGACCTGACAAAAGACCAAAGAGTATAACCGAAAGGGAGTATCTCATTAAGATGTAATAGAAAAACGGTAAAACCAAAATCCTAAGGTATCAGCTTTAACAGTGGTTAGAAATAGAGTTCTATGAATACAGCTGGTAGATCAACATAGGGTAGTAAAGCGTCAATGAAATCTTTTTTCATGTAATGCTTAATTTGATAGGAAAAAAAGCCATGTACGTGATACCCATCACGCGTTTGGTTGAATAAATTTCATCTGCCTTCTCAATACCCGTTGTTTTGACGTTGATGAAAATGAATTGTCTTTGAAGTTGAACAACATGTCAAAGTGCTCAAAACACGGTCTGCTGCTGGTAATTATTGTTTTCACAAGATGTAGCTCCCCGGCTACGCTGGGAGAAGAGATTGTTCAGAGTGAAATATTAGACATAGTATACATAGATACCATTGGGATCAAATTGTCAACCGTTCTTTTCGACTCAATTGCTACATCAAATCTCCAAAGGCATTTAATTGGCCATCACCGCGATGAATATGTGGGTTCCGTAACCTCCTCAACGTACGTTCAATTCACAATTGACGCTATCAACTTTCCCGGTGATGATGCGGCATATCAATATGCAGAGCTGGAATTGATCCATGATGGTTATCACCACTATGATACTACCGCTTTATTCGGCGTAAACGTATATCAACTGTCAGAAGAATTAGAATTAAATGATGATGGGTATTTAAGTAACATTAGTGAATTCACCTATGACAGTAGTGAGCTCCTGGGGAATACCAGCGTTCAGGCCAGACCGCTTGGTAATAGAGAAATAATCGTACCCATAGAGGATAATTACGCCAAGACAATATTTAACTCCGCTATCGAAGAGAGCGAAAATGATTTTAGAAGTGATTTTCAAGAACGGTTTCCCGGAATAGTCATGCGCCCAGACACTTCAATTAAAGGGGCTTTCTATGGGTTTTCTCCGGCCAGTAGACTAATTATCCATTATCGTGAATCCGGAGAAGATGAGGAATTGGTATTTCCTCTAAACGGGCTCCGATACAATCAAATATTGAATGATCGTAGCGGATCCAACTTAAGTACACTTACTACCTTGAAAGAAGACATACCGTCCACAACTACTGCAAATCAGACCTACATGCATAATGGTATTGGCATAGCCATGAAAATAGAGATCCCGTTTCTGAGGGATATCCGGTCCGTATTACAATCAAATTTTATTACGGAAGCCAATCTTATTCTAAGACCGGTTAAGTCGACTTATTCTGAGGAAAACCCATTGCCTGAGGCATTGATATTTAATGAAATAGATAAGCTAAACAGGATCGAAAGAAGCATAACTTCTTCAGGGGGGCTGATCATAGATGATGAATTCGGCGAGGACACAGAATATCGCATTGAAATAACAGATTTCATACAGGAGAAGATAGATGAAGTCACCCTTGACGAACACTCCATTCTTATACAAGGCTCATCGCAAACAAGAGGTATGTCCGTAGAGCAGCTTATTGTTGGCGACCGGTTTAATGAATATGAGGCTGAGTTAGAGCTATTTATTTTGGATTATATAATTGAAAATTAATGAAGAAGAAAATGAAAATCAGCAGTTGGTACGTATTTGTAGGCCTTATCGGTGCAATAGCAGTGGTATCTTGCGATGAAGACGATGACGAGGAAGACTTTATCGGGAATTGGGTAGAGCGCTCCGATTTTGAAGGTTTCAGGCGCTCAAGCGCTGTATCATTTACCATAGACAATTTTGCTTACGTTGGCACGGGTTTCAATGGCGATGAAGATGAATATTACCAGGATTTTTGGCGGTATAGCGTATCGCAAAACTTTTGGCAACAAATGACGCCTTTGCCGGGAGTGGCCAGGAGCGCTGCAGTAGCTTTTAGCATCGGCAGCACGGGATATGTTGGTTTAGGTTATGATGGCGACATAGAACTAAACGATTTTTACAAGTATGACCCTGCTACAAACAGTTGGAGCCAAATTGCTGATTTTGGAGGAAGTGCGAGAAGAAATGCCGTAGCCTTCGCCATTGAAGGCAAGGGTTACGTGGGCACCGGTGATGATGGTAATACGCTAAAGGACTTTTATGAATATGATCCAGAGACTGACTCGTGGACACAGATTCCCAGTATTGGCGGCAGCAAACGTGAAAATGCAGCTGCCTTCGTCCTTGGTGAGTATGCTTATGTAGGTACCGGCTCCGATAATGGTGTAGCTGAAACTGATTTCTGGCGCTTTGACCCCTCTCTTCTGCCGGATTTCCCCTGGGTAGAATTAACTGAGCTTGACGATGACGACGACTACCAAATAACCAGAGAAAATGCGGTGGCATTTACGGCTAACGGGTTAGGCTACATTTGTTCAGGAACACGCGGCTCGGAGACACGTAGTATCTGGGAATATGATCCCGACACAGATTCTTGGTTAGAAAAAACTCCGTTAGAAGGTCCGACCAGAAGGGACGCGGTGGCCTTTACGTTAAGTGGAAGGCCATTTGTTACCACCGGAAGGATTGGTAGTTCATATTTTGACGATATTTGGGAATTCGAACCCTTTGAAGAGGAAGATGAGGATGATTGACTGAGAATGAACGGAAGAAACTTTATCAGCTAATGTCAAGTAAAAAGTATCGTATTCTTATCCATTGTCTGGCAGTGATATTAGGGGTTTCACCGCCCTTTTTTCTTATTTATTATAATATTGATGCACAAGCGTCCAAGGTAGTGCTTACCTTGCTAATTTCGTTGATGGCAATATCTCTTTATTTAGTAAACGTGGGTTACCTGATACCTAAACTGCTGCAAAAAGAACGGTACCTGCCTTACTTTCTTTCATTAATTGCCCTAACTGGCATTTATGTAGTTGTGTTCAAAACGATTACTCCATCTGATTTGCGCCGGGTACGGCTAGTCCTAGATGAAAGTAGACCTATTTCAATGCCAGCCTTTCCTATTCCACCGATTATCCCATTTCTATTGATGATGTTGATAGGGACCACATTGGAAATGCTCCTTGCTTATGAAAGTAGAGGTAAACAAATTGAAAAAACACAAACAGAGAAAGTTAAGGCGGAGCTTTCTTTTCTCAAGTCACAGATCAATCCACATTTCTTTTTTAATACTTTAAACAGCATTTACGCGTTAGCCGCCATAGATAGCCATAATACGCAAAGGGCTATTTTGCTTCTATCTAATCTTATGCGATATCTTTTATATGAAAGCAACGTAGATAAGGTTCCCCTTAATAAAGAAATTCAGTTCTTAAATGACTTTATGGGTCTTCAAAAGCTTCGTACTTCTCCGAAAAATGGAAAGCACGTAGATTTCGCACGTACAGGAAATACAGGCGACTTTAACATTGAACCTCTGCTACTGATGCCTTTTGTTGAAAATGCATTTAAACACAGTCATTCTTATGATAAACAATCCTACATAGAGATTTCAATCGCTGTTGAAAATAACAAAACGATGAAGTTTAAATGCTCAAATTCCATAGGAGAACAAAAAGAGCAAATCGAAAAAAGCTCAGGTATTGGTTTAGAGAATGTAAAGAGACGTTTAGAACTTATCTATCCTAAAGGTCACCACCTGGATATCAGGAAGAATAGTAAGACGTTTGATGTAACCTTAACGCTGAATAATGAAGTGTATAGCAGTTGACGATGAGCCTCTGGCACTTAGAGTAATTTCAGATTATGTGAAAAAAGTACCTTTTTTAGAGTTGGTAAGTACCTTCGATAACCCTTTTGACGCGCTCCAGTTAATTAACCATCAAACTATAGATATTGCCTTTTTAGATATTAATATGCCAGGGCTCAGCGGCATTCAGCTGGTTAAATCACTAAAGAAAGTTCCAAACCTAATTTTCACAACGGCCTATTCCGAATATGCCGTGGAAGGATTTGAACTGGATGCTGTGGATTATTTGTTAAAGCCGTTCGGTTTTGATCGCTTTCTAAAGGCCGTAAATAAAATTGATCACCAGCACCACCAGCTTCCTCCGCAGCAGGCCATTGATGAGCCTTCACATCAGGCGCTATTTGTGCAGTCTGAGCATCGTGTAATCAGAGTTGGAATCAAAGACATTTACTATATCGAAGGGTTTAAAGAATATGTAAAAATCCATACGGATGAAAAACATCCGCTGCTTACACTGAAAAGCTTAAAATCACTGGAAGAACAGTTAGCGCCTAACCGGTTTATCAGAATCCATAAGTCCTTTTTGATCTCAATAGATAAAATTCAGGAAATCAAAAACGGTAAGGTAAAAATCAGAGATAAGTACCTACCCATCGGGGACAGTTATAAAAAGCGTTTCACAGATATAGTATTAAGTTAATAGGAGCGCCAAGATGTCTAATCAAGCCTTAAGACATCTTGAGTGAATACCTGCTCCTGGCTGGATACGGCAGAAACTGAGAAGTGACCAAGAACTCTACTCTCACTATCATTTGCGGTAATATTTGTTCTCAGGTTAGACGGAGGCGCCGCAAATAACTGACTAAAGCCGCCTTCATTGTCAGTTTGAATGGCCAGCTCCGTCATGTAATCAAAAGTATCATTAGTGATTGAATGGATTTCTACCCCAACATTATCACCAAATACATAACTTTCATCGGTATCATCGGGATTGATACCCAGCTTCACAGGAACAATAAAAAAATCACCATCTATTGCTGCGCCTGAACTGGTACCGGCGTCATAAGCCAGATTAATCTCAGCCGGTTCGTCCAGGAAATCGCCATTTTTATACGCTTTGATCCAGTAGCTATCGCCCTCTCCTTCGAAATCAACTGCAAAAAACTCGGCTTGATAATCGTCGTCATCCGCTTGCGGACCAATAGCTTCGATAAATCGGATGCTATCTATAGTAGGCACTCTGTTCATAGCCGATGATGCACTGTAGATGACATTATCATAATCTATGCTCAAAGAATATGAAGACCCTATACTACCAAAAGTTTCATTTTCTGAAGGTGGTAGCCAGCTGTACGTACCTGGCTCATCTTGTTTTTCTTCAAAAGTGAAATCTATACCTTGTGTTATGTCTGTGACTACAACTGAAGCGCCTCTAGCAGGCTCGTAAATATTATTTTCAAAGTAGGGCTGAGAAAAGTAAAGTATGATCCGCTGCTCCTGATTCATATTATTGATAAACGCATCTACCGATAACGTAGGAATGCTTTCGTCCAGATCTACGTCAATCTCACTTTCACAGGCCAAAACCACCATAGCAAGTAAACTCAAAATGATTGCTCTCATTAGTTAAAATTTAAAATTGTAGGATACGGAAGGTACAATGCTACCTAAAACTGAAAATTGATAAGCTTGCGTGTCCGGGCCTTGACCCAAGGAAGGCTGCCCATCGGTTTCGGCAAAATAAATCGAGAATGGATTTTCTCGTGCGTAAATATTATATAGGCCAAATGTCCAGTAGTCCCTGTTTTTTCGCTCCTTCCCGTTTTTGTTAAACTTCTTACCCTGTAGAGTCATTGACAGATCAAGACGATGATAATTAGGGATCCTTACGTCGTTCCTGGCTTGATTATCATTATGCGGTAAAGTGTAACCTTGCACCTCGTACCGCGAAGTAGGAAAAGTAGTTGGTGTGCCGGTTGTAAAGGTAAAATTGGCAGAAAATGAAATACGATCACTGTAATCATAAAAGCCCACGAGTGTTAAATTATGTGTTTGATCAAATCGATTGGGGTACCAATCACCTTTATTGATGCCCTCAACCTGTAGCTCCGACCGGCCTAGGGTATAGCTTAACCACCCATTGAACTTTCCGGTATTTTTCTTCAAATAAAATTCTATACCATAAGCTCTGCCATCACCACTTAGTACTTCTCCCTCTATAAATTCATTTAAGAGCAGGTCTGCACCATCTATATAATCCAGCTCATTTTGCGTGCTTCTGAAGTAACCCTCCACCGAAAATTCATAGTCCTGGTTCTCGCCAAAATTTCTGAAATAGCCAAGGGCAAATTGATCGCCCACCTGCGGATCAATATTGTTTGTACTTGGGGTCCAGACATCCAAAGGAATAGACGCTGTAGTATTAGAAACCAGATGAATATACTGGGCCATGCGGTTGTAGCTGGCCTTTACAGATGAAAACGGGTTTAGTTGATATCTAAAAGATAGCCTGGGCTCCAGATTGTAAAATTCTTCAATCACTTCACCATCGCCCACCTCTGTTTCGCTGACTACATCAGGTCTTATGCCTGGTTCTACATCTTCATATTCATATACCGTGGTAGCGCCTAAATACCGAAATGACGAAAATCGAATGCCATACTCGGTAGATAGTTTTGAACTTATGGTCTGCTTATTACCTACATAGATCGCAGCTTCCACACCCCGTTTATCATCCAGCCCAATGTCCGTTCCGCTTCCCTCGCTCACAGCTGTGGCCTCGGCGGGTCGAAACCGATACAAGATAAGATCCCCACCAAAAGAGATCTCATTCTTGGGATTGAGAAAATAGGTGAATTCCGGTTTCAGGTTGTAAGTCTCAATGTGCGACTCCCATTCGAACAGATTATCGTCATCTTGCTCAAAGGCCAATTCGTAGTCATAATTACTGTAGACGCCCGTAAGATTGAAGAAGATCCGATTATTTATTAACCTATTCCAGCGCAGTGTTGCAGTTTGATTGCCCCAGGAAAAGCCCTGATCTTCATCAAAATTAAAGACATCTCTACCCAAATACCCCGATAAATATATCTTGTTCTTTTCGTTGATGTTATAATTTATCTTGCCGGTAAGATCATAAAAGTACAGGGAGGCATCATCCAGCACCGGAGCGGCCAGTACATCAATATAAGAGCGCCTTCCGGCTAAAATAAAGGAGGCTTTGTCTTCTAAAATAGGCGCCTCAACTGCTAAACGACTAAATATCAGCCCTACACCGCCATTTGCCTCAAATTTTTTAGCATTGCCTTCCTTCATACGTACATCCAGTATAGATGAAATCCTACCACCATATTTTGAGGGTATGCCACCTTTAAAAAGTTGCACATCTTTAACCGCGTCCGGATTAAAAACAGAGAAAAATCCAAATAAGTGAGATGAATTATAAACCGGGGCTTCATCGAGCAATACCAAATTTTGACCTACACTGCCTCCACGAACATTGAAGCCCGATGCCCCCTCTCCTACCGTACTCACTCCGGGCAGAAGCTGTATACTTTTAACAATATCAACTTCACCCAAAAGAGCGGGCATTTTAGCAATGGTCTTTATATCCAACCTGGCTACTGACATTTGCACATCGGTGACATTAGCATCTTGCGCCTCCGCAGTCACTACAACCTCTTCAAGTTCTGTGTCGCTAGCAGCTAATTCAATATCCATACGTTGATCCAGGGATAATTCGACAGCACGTGTAACCGGAAAATAACCGATATAAGAATATTCCACATTGTAGCTGCCAGGTGGAAGCGTAACAGAGTAAAATCCATAGACATTTGTAACCACACCCGTGCCTAACTCTTTGATCAGTACCGTGGCGCCAATTAAGGCTTCTCCATTACTGGCGTCTTTTACATAGCCGTTCAGCACTGCTTTACCTTGAGCATACGCATTGCCTGTAAGTAAAAAAGTCAGGTAAACGGCAAAAATCTTATTCATTATGTATCAGGAATTACTTGATTATTAAAACAAAACAACGAGCTAGAATCATGGCAATTGCTTATTATCAACCAATGAGCAGATCATCTCAACCATTGAGGTAATTAAATCAACTATTGGCTGTCTAAGCCACTGAAATGAAGTGCAATATACAGGCTCCTCTCATAACAGTAGATAATAAATCCGGAATAATGAAAGCATTAATTGAATATTAAAATGCCTTCGTTTATGAAAAAAGCCGGTACATAGATTTAAATTGAATTAATGAAAGGCGGTCATGAACTTTACCCTTCATAATAATACTTGTTGGTGATCAATAGGGTGGAAAGTTGATTGAGATTTGGGTTACACTCTATTTGATCACCTACATAAAATGGCTCTCTAAACTTCAAATTTACTCGTATGCACAGCGCCAAAGTATTTTAATGACTTATTATAGGCGAACTGAATACAATAGCTTGCTGCCGGCTTTACCCTTTAACGGAATATCACCTAACCGCTCAAACAGGAACAACCCGTCATTTCTCATCACCAGTTTTAAATCATCGGAGATGATCAGATCGGTATCGTGGTCATTGCACATGCCTTGTATTCGCGCTGTAGTATTCAAAACATCTCCCACAAAAACTATTTCCTTTTTTAATGCCCCTATTTCACCCACAGTGGCCTCTCCAATATGTATCCCAGCTTTAAAATCAGGCACTACACCATAACGATCCATAAAATAGGCTTTTTTGATCGCTAAGTTTCGCTTTATCTCAAAAAAGCAGTTTATACAATTATTTTCCTTTAAACCCTGATCTGCTTCCCAGGTAACGACAACTTCATCTCCAATGTATTGATATACCTCCCCCATGTGATCTATAATGGGTACAGACATAAGATTATAGTAATCAAAAAGAAGCCTAAAATATTGATCATGCCCTAAACTCTCTGCGATAGAGGTTGAATCTTTCATATCGAGGAACATAAATATCCTGCGTTCAACTACTGGCTTATGATACTTACCGGTAAAAAAATTCAGCAATACGCTATAGCCCAGATTTTCACTTACCGCTGAATAGAGCAGACAGAGAAAAAGTGAAAACGACAGTTGCAACAGCGTATTTAAAAACATTGAACTCAACAAAAATTGACCTGTTTGGCCCCATATCTTCGTGCCATCATATACAAATTCCATTTCGATAAAGACCGCTGTTGGATAAGTAAGGCAGATCGCCGAGATCAGCATCAGTAAATAGATGATAAACTTGAGTATTATTTTTTTTAGGAAGGTATATCGCAAAAAGTACTTTTGGAGAGTACGGGTTTCAATAATGCCCACCAGAACCCCGAGTAAGAAAATACACACACTGGCAAAAAGAAATACGGGCAGCGTTAATTTTATTTCCGTCTCAGAGTTTATTACCTGACCTCCCTCATAGAGCGCCTCGGAAAGTAAAAACATCCACCCTGTAAAGAGCCAGATCATCCCAAAAGGAATGATCCTTAATACGTTTCGCTTAAATTTCCGAGTGATTAGAAAGGTCATACCAGAGATCTGAAAATTACTCTGAAATAACACTTCTATTTACAATAAATCAACCCTTACTCCAGTGCGCCGGATTCATTGTAGTTCTTGTTAGCTTGCTTTCGCTTCTTCACGCTACCCTTAGAAAATCTATAGTTAAAGGATAGTATAGCAATTCTAGTTTGTCCAAGCCACCTTATATCCTCTACCACAGCATTACTTTTACGCTGGCTCCAATAAATATTACTTCTGAAAACATCGTTAAATCGAAAACTTACTGTCCCCATGTTCTTAAGTACTTTGTAACGCATTGCCAAATTCAAAAAGTTGAATGACTCAGAAGTTGTATTCAACCTTCTCCCTGACCCAAAATAATTCCATTGAATATCGGCAGAGAGCTTTTTGGATGGACTAAATGACAACTTCGTTCTGAACTGGTAATTGTACTGGTCCTCATAAAAGAAATCCATAATTTCCGGATCGGCGTACTTATAATAACCTGTTCCGGTGATGCTAAAACTAACTTTAGAGGTGACATCCTTTGAAATGGAACTCTCAAGACCCACAGTATGGTCCTCACCACCGTTAGCAAACTGCATAATGGTAACCTCATCCTGTACCTCAAACACTCGATTTATAATATCAGATGACCTTCGGTAGTACAGGCTGTTGTTAAATGAAATGGCCTTTGTATTGTACCGAAATCCCAGTTCAATATTATCGGTAAAAGAAGGAGTTAGGCCCGGATTACCGATCCTACGGAATATGGGATTATTAATACTGGTTAGTGGGTTAAGCGAATAAAAGCTCGGTCTGGAAATACGTCGGTTATATCCAAAAGAATAGTCTAGCTTATCACTTTTTTTAAAACTTAAGTGCAGCGAAGGAAAAATACTCCAGAACTCGCGTTCGATCGCGTTTACTTCGTTATTGATAGTTCCATCGGAAACGAAATACTCGCTGCGCAATCCTATTTGCAAACCGAACTTATCCCATTTTTGATTAATTATGGCATACGCGGCGTATGTGTTTTCATCGTAGGTGTAGCTCAACACATTCGTACCATCATTAGTGGCACTAACTTCAAGGTTGTCTATACTTTTTGCCGTGTATAGAAGACCTGCCTCAAGTTTGAAATTACCTTCAAATATCCAGAAAAGATCGCCAGCAATATTTAAAATCGAATTATCATAGAACAGATCGTTATCCAAAACATTAGATCCATTTTCAATAGCCTCACTTGGAAGTAGATTATCGTTGTCGTTCAAGGTAAGATCAAAATCCACATAACGTTTCTCTCCTTCTGTAAAGCGTTTTCTGTAATTAAGATTGTAAACCTTAGTTTCATGTAGATGATAACTTTCTAACTCGTTGACCGTGACCTCACCTGAGTTGATATCATTTATGGTAGTGACTGGTATTATAAAATGCTCGTTATCAGTACTGTTGAATCCAATAGAAAGGTCATTTTTTTCATTTATAAACCAATCGGCTTTTAGATTCAGGTTCTTTACCGATCCGTCGAATTCTCTTCGGGTAGCTATGTCTTGTAAGGTCTGAGTAACATTCAAAACACGATCATTAAATGTTTTACTAATAGAATAGGTATCTCTGTACCCGGCTCTGGCTTGAATATTGACTTTGCCGAATCCACCCGTTACATTTCCACTTACACCATAAGCTGGATTTGTGCGCCCCTCGATATTTATAGACCCGGCTAATCCTTTTATCACCTGATCCTTTAGGATAATATTCACAATACCGGAAGCACCGTCAGCTTGATATCTGGCCGAGGGAGAGGTAATAATTTCAACGCTCTCCACTTGACCAGCATCAATTTGATCAAGCAGATCAGCATTATTAAGCGGAGAAGGTCTGCCGTTGACCAGGATTCTAACATTCGAGCCACCTCGTAGAGAAATGTTTTGAGTAATCGGGTCTATTTCCAACTCGGGAAGTTGTTCAAAAGCCTCCAGTACCGTGCCCCCGGCAGTCTGTAAATCGCTTCCAAAATTGATAACCTTCCGGTCAATGAGAAATTCTCGACTGGTTTTCTCTCCTTCAATAACTACCTCCGATAAGACCTCACTATCCGCCTCCAGTGGAATAGAAATGTCCTTTTTCAAGTCAAAAGGTGCAGTAAGTACTTTGGTGACATAGCCAAGATGAGCAACCTCCACTTTATGTACACCTTCAGAAAGTAATAGCTCAAAATTTCCAACCTCATCGGTAATCGTACCGCCCAAAACTTCATCTTCCACGTCTTTTATGGTGATAGTAGCGTAGGGCAACGGTTCTTTTGATTGATTATCGATGATCTTACCCTTGACCTTTTGAGCGAAAGACAGTGTGGTTACCATCAATACGGATAACGTTAATATCGATTTTATAATTTTCATTCGAAAACACGTGCTACGGTCTTGTCAAAGTTTTCGGCATCGAGCTCTTTACCAAAAGCCACTACCTTCCCGTCCTTATCCATCAGAT
>JBCDHA010000057.1:0-11810 GCA_038750705.1 Bacteroidota bacterium | reverse complement strand
TTGGGGGGCATAATGCTATTGCTCTGTTTAGGAAATGGGCAGACTAGCGCATCCGCATGGACATATGAAAAAGAAAAACTAGAATTACCGGTATCCGACTAAAATTTTTTTGAATAAGAAAAAAGTGTCTTTAAAGCGTCCAAGAAAAGATTTTTCTTCAAAGCTGAAAACTAACCCTGCCCGCCAACTGGCGGGAATAACTAACTAAGCACTGCCCTTTAGGGAATTTAAAGGGTGTTTTTAGCGAATGATTCTAAATCAAAAAATCTTCTCTCGGACGCCAGTATTAAATAATAGGAAATGAAGATAGGCGTTATTGGTGATAAAACGAACCTTACGGAGGTTGATTCAAAATTAGATAGTCACCAAGTGGTGCATATATCTATAGATGAAATTCATGATATGTCAATTTCTCTGGATTATCTTTTTCATTTTACTATTGACGAGTACCCTGAAGATTTGGAAGTGCTTGTGCGGCTCCCAAATACTTTTGTTTTTATTAATTCAGTTAAAACAAGCCTATCCGAACTGGCTTATCTTCATGCTGGCTTGACACCTAATATTTTTGGGTTCAACGGTTTGCCGGGGTTTTTCAACAGGTCAGTTTTGGAAGTGACCAGTATTGATAACTCAGATTCACTAGCGAGCGCCGTGGATGCCTTAGGCATTGATTATTTAGAAGTTGCAGACCGGGTGGGAATGGTAACCCCACGGGTAATTGCCATGATAATTAATGAAGCGTTTTATACACTTCAGGAAGGGACGGCAACAAAAGAAGATATTGACCTGGGCATGAAGTTAGGTACTAACTATCCTCATGGTCCCTTTGAGTGGATAGAAAAAATAGGTGTTCAAAATGTTTATGAGCTATTGGAATCTTTATATGAAGATACCAAAGATCAGCGCTATAAAATTTGTCCTTTGTTGAAGCGAGATTACCTCATTTCCGCAGTATGAATCTATTCCACCGTAACCGATTTAGCCAGATTTCGAGGCTGATCCACATTGCAATTACGCAATACTGCTATATGATAGGATAATAATTGCAGTGGAATTACAGATACCATTGGCATTAAAGCCTCGTCCGTTTTAGGAACTTCTATAACAAATTCAGCCATTTTTGGTATCAAAGCATCGCCCTCTGTGACAACGGCAATCACTTTTCCTTTCCTTGCCTTTACTTCCTGTATATTGGAAACCACTTTATCGTAAGAGCTATCACGAGTGGCAATGAATACTACCGGCATCTCTTCATCTATTAATGCAATGGGGCCATGTTTCATTTCAGCCGCAGGATAGCCCTCGGCATGTATATAGGAAATTTCTTTAAGCTTTAATGCACCTTCCAGAGCCACTGGGAAGTTATATCCTCTGCCCAGGTAAAGGAAATTTTTGGCATCCTGAAATAGCTCTGCAACCTCCTTAATTTGCTTGTCTAACAATAGCGCTTTTTCCACTTTGGCAGGAATATTTTCCATTTCCACCAATAGCTCGTGGTATCTGCGTTCGGTAATGGTGCCCTTTCTATGTGCAACGCGAAGCGCTATCATAGTGAGTACGGTGAGTTGTGCAGTAAAGGCTTTTGTAGATGCCACTCCTATTTCCGGACCGGCATGTGTATATGCTCCCTCATGAGATGCTCTGGCAATAGATGAGCCTACCACATTACAAACCCCAAAGATCACGGCACCTTTTGACTTGGCTAATTCTATAGCAGCCAGAGTGTCGGCGGTCTCACCAGACTGTGAAATGGCAATAACCACATCTCCCTCTTTAATAACAGGATTCCTATATCTGAATTCGGACGCGTACTCTACTTCTACCGGTATTCTGCAGAACTCTTCAAAGAAATACTCCGCTACTAGTCCGGCATGCCAGGAAGTACCGCATGCCACTATTATAATTCTGTCTGTAGATATTAACTTATTGGCATACTCACGAATACCCCCAAGAACCAGCCTGCCTTCATTGGCATTTAAACGACCACGCATACAATCGCTTATTGATTTAGGCTGCTCGTAAATCTCTTTGAGCATAAAATGCTCATAACCGCCCTTTTCTATCGCCTCCAGTTCCATGTCCAACGTTTGGATATACGGTGTGGAAGGTACGTCCTGAGTATTTTTTAGTCTTAACTCATTGTTTTCGATAATAGCTATTTCGTAGTCATTTAAATACACTACTTCATTGGTGTACTCGATAATAGGCGTAGCGTCAGAAGCCAAAAAGAATTCGTTGTTTCCCACGCCTATAACCAGGGGGCTACCTTTTCTTGCGGCTATCAGCAGATTTGGATTATCTTTTGACATTATGACTATGGCATACGCTCCAACCACTTTTGTAAGCGCTAAACGCACGGCCTCTTCTAGTGAGCATTCGTTATTTAGCTGAATGTCTTCAATAAACTGTAAGAATACCTCAGAATCCGTTTCACTATTAAAACTATATCCTTTGTTAACGAGCTCTTGCTTCAAAGAGCTGTAATTCTCGATTATGCCATTATGTATTATAGCAAGATTTTTCGTGTAAGAATAATGTGGGTGGGCATTTATATCGTTTGGCTCACCATGAGTGGCCCATCGCGTATGGCCTATGCCAATGTTACTCGTTAGTTTTTCATCTACTATGGCATTTTCCAGGTCCGAAACACGGCCCTTCTTTTTGTACACATTCAAGCCTTTATTTAAGAGTGCGATACCGGCACTATCATAACCACGATACTCGAGTCGTTTTAAACCCTTAATAATTACCTCGTGGGCTTTCCTATGCCCCACATATGCCACTATTCCACACATATGTTAATTTGTTTTACTATAATACAACCTTAAAAAAATACTGTCCTTTGGTATAACTATGCGATCAAGCCTGGATACTGAAGGCCCTCTTAAAATAAATTTGTCAAGAGAAGTTCGATCTAATGTAAGCTGATTGAGGTAAGTCGGTATCCTGATAAAGTTTGAATCGGCTTCATCGTAGTTAATAGCTGTTGGTACCTCCCCCAGGAAGTTAGCATCTTGTATGCCGGATAGCTCATTATCATTTAACCGTTCTTCTGAACTTAGCAAAAACTGCAGCACAGAAATGGGATCATTTCCTTCCAGCACAAGTGTGCTATCGCTATTCAGGTAAAGTTCGGCACCCTGAAAGACCGTATTTTCCAACGTATCTACAAATGATTTGAAGGGTTCAAAATCCAGAGCAATAAAAAGGTTCGCACCTGATTGTATGTAGGCGTTCTCATCTTCTAACTCCACCGGGTCATAAAAATCCGTAAGCGGGTTAAATTTTTCAAGAGACCAACCGGAGTTGGCGTTAGGCCTTATTTCATTAAATGCTTTAACTGCATTAAACAGAATAAACATCTCCATTTCACTCGTGCCTGAGGGCGCAACGCGATTATACTTAACGGATACAAAGGACCTAATATCCTGCCCGCTGAACTGGATCGTTGTATTTCCTGATTCCTGCTGTAAAGCGATACCTTTCATAATTTTATCAAACTCTTGAGTCGCATTAAGCGTCGAATCCGGAAAACTCAGCGTATCTAGCAATACATCTCGGTATTGATTGAAAATATCTTCCCAAAACAGTTGGTCGAGATCAAAACTGGCGGTATACAAGTATATACCACCTGTATCAAAAAGCGAGTCAGGTATATTGGTAAGGCTTGGATTATCAGAACTATCTGCAAGATTTAATCCTAATGAATCCAGGTAGAATGTAAACTGTGTTTCACCTATTTTATCGCCAATTGCTAAGGTGCTTGAATTCGTATATTCCTCATTTATATCAACGGTATCTAATAGTTGATATACACCATAGCCAACAGCAGGGAGATTAGTAGTGCTGCCATAGGCTTCCTGAATTCTCAACGTCATATCAGCAGATACAAAATTGTATTCTACAGTATCCGATACCGGGAAAGACGCCCTGAATGAGGTGGTGCTTAAGTCAGAAAACGCTATTGACTTGATCTCTCCGAACTGTGGGTCTTCATACTCCCCGACCAGCATTAGTCCGGATTCGTCATACGACAGATCATCGACCCATACTTGCTTAACGTAATCCCGCATTGGAATTTCGGCAAAAAAAATCCCCAAATTGTCTTCGGGGGGTAAACCTATCGTATTATCTTCCTCACATGAAAAAAGTAGTAAGGCTGCTAATGAAAGCAGCCCTGTTTTTCTAGCCCACAAGTTCATTATATAGTTCGTAGTATGAATCCGTAAAGTTTTCGTTCTTCTCAATAGTCTCAACTTTCTTCTCTTCTTCTAACTCATTGAAAAGTCCATTTAAACCTTTTCCGCCCTCAGCCATGATCACAGCATCTGAAAACTCTACGCCAAGTTTTATGAAACCGTTAAAATCGGCAGTTTCAAGATTTGCCAACATGCTGTCTTCAATATCCATCATCTTCACTTTATCCAGAAGATCGCTGTCAAATTTATGCGTGAAGCTGGTATTGTAAACAGAGAAAACCGTTTTCGATGACTTGAACAATGGGTCGTTTTTATACGTCGTTTTTAAATAAAGGGGAATCAGGCTTGTCATCCAGTCGTTACAATGCACGATATCCGGCGCCCAACCTAGTTTTTTAACCGTTTCAATAACGCCCTTGCAGAAAAATATTGCCCGTTCATCATTATCTTCATAAAACTTATTTTCTTTATCGTGGAAAACGGACTTCCTGTGGAAGTAATCCTCATTGTCAATGAAATAGACCTGAAGTTTGGCGTTGGGTATAGATGCTACCTTGATGATCAAGGGTTTCTCTTCATCGCCTACGGCAATGTTAATACCAGATAATCTCACTACTTCGTGTAATCTGTTCTTTCTCTCATTGATCAACCCAAACCTAGGAACAAGAATTCTAATTTCCATTCCTTTTTCCTGCATGGCCTGAGGTAGTTTTCTTACAAAATCTGCAACTTCAGAAGTCTGCAAAAATGGATTGATCTCGCTGGCTACATATAGAATACGAAGATTCGACATATTTGTATGGATTTGATTTTCAAAATGAATCCACAAAAGTACTAAAATTTTGCCTGTAATCCGCATTTAGTTTTTTTAAAAAGATAGCTTTGCACTCATTTTTGGCCAATCGGATGCGTCATTTCAATACTGTTTCAGGAATACAAAACTACTTGCGCGAACAAAAACTAAATGATAATAGCATTGGTTTAGTACCCACTATGGGGGCCTTGCATGCGGGGCACAGTTCGCTGGTCAAAGCCTCACTTACTGAAAATGACATCACGGTTACCAGTATATTTATTAACCCGGTTCAGTTTGACAATGCTGAAGACTTTGAGAACTATCCTCAAACCTTAGAGAGTGACTTAACCGAACTGGAAAAATTGGGTAACACGGTGACTTTTGTTCCATCGCAACAAGAGATGTATCCTGAAAAAACGATTTTGAGGTTGGAG
This sequence comes from Bacteroidota bacterium, assembly GCA_038750705.1. GTDB lineage: Bacteria > Bacteroidota > Bacteroidia > Cytophagales > Cyclobacteriaceae > Fulvivirga. The sequence goes on along the minus strand of JBCDHA010000057.1, from coordinate 6,381 downwards.
TTTGGGGCTCTTCAGCAAGAAATGGAAGGAAAGTTCAGAGAGGGGCATTTTAACGGTGTCGGTATCGTAGTTGGAAAACTCTTGAACATCATTCGGCCTGACAAAGCCTACTTTGGTCAAAAAGATCTTCAGCAGTACGCAGTCATCAACCAGTTGGTGAAGGACCTTTCTTTTAATGTGGAGCTGAGATGCATGCCTATTCTTAGAGAAGATGATGGATTAGCGCTTTCCTCGAGAAATCAAAGGTTGGATTTTAAAGAAAGAACAGAGGCGATTATACTCTACAAGTCGCTGGTTCTGGCTAAAGACTTAATAGCAGAAAAAGTATCCGTACATAAAATCACAGCAAAAGTGCAAAACTTGTTTAGCCAATCCGCTGTTGAATTGGAATATTTTGAAATTGTGGATCCTGTATCTTTAATGCCGATTAAGGATTATAATGATCAAACAAATATAGCTTTGTGTATTGCAGGATACGTAGGGAAGGTAAGGCTCATAGATAATATGATTATTTCTAAATGAACATAGAGGTTTTAAAATCAAAGATTCACAGAGTGAGGCTTACGCAGGTTGAACTCCATTATGTCGGCAGTATTACTATAGATGAGGATTTGATGGATGCGTCGAATTTAATCGAAGGGGAAAAGGTTCAGGTTGTTAACATAAATAACGGAGAACGACTTGAAACTTACGTTATTACCGGCGAGCGAGGTAGTGGCATGATATGCATGAACGGTCCGGCCGCTAGAAAAGCACAGGTTGGCGATATTATCATCATTATATCATATGCTTCACTAGACTTTGACGAAGCCAAATCCTTTAAACCCAGTGTCATTTTTCCGGACGCTAATAACAGGCTTCCTGTTTAACTGATGGGTGTAAGACTTAAGAACATTGCCAGGTACGGCGTAATGCTCGGCATTACGGCTTTTCTGCTTTGGTTATCTTTTGAAAATATTGAGGTGGCCGAAGGCGAAAGTAAGTGGGGTTTCATTCTTGGTGTATGGAGTACCGCGGACAAACCTTTTTTGTTTTTATCTGCGTTAGTTGCCTTGTTAAGTCATTTAATTCGAGCAGAGCGCTGGAAGTTGCTCCTTAATCCTTTGGGATTTAAAATAGGTTTATTTAAAGGATTTTTATCGGTTATGATTGGCTATTTTATCAATCTTGTTATTCCCCGAGGTGGTGAGGTTTCACGATGCTATAATCTTTATCGACTTTCTGAGGTACCCGTAAATATTTCGTTGGGAACAGTTGTTGCGGAGAGAGTGATTGATCTGATTTTCCTGTTGGTTCTTATCGGTACGTCATTCTTAATAGAAGTCGATAATTTGTTGCTTTTTTTTAATTCTGATGAAGTAAGGGCGTTGCAAGGCAGGGACGAGGGAGGAGGAATTCCATGGGAGCTTATTGCCTCTGCTATCCTGGTCTTGTTGGGGGTTTTTATTATATTCTGGTACCTATTTAGAACACGCAGGTATCTCATGTTAAGATTCATTTCAAAATCCAGAAATGTTGTTTTTGGCATCAGGGACGGCGCCAAATCAGTTTTGAAGTTAGAGCACCGTGTTTTATTCATAGGTTATTCACTAGCTATTTGGGTATGTTATTATCTTATGATGTACTTTGTAATGTTGGCTTTTCCTGAAACCCAAAGCCTGGGCCTGGAAGCAGCGCTTACAATTTTTGTGATAGGAGGCATAGCCATGGCGGTGCCGCTACCGGGGGGAGCAGGTAGCTTTCATATACTGGTGGCTACAGGATTGGTTTTATTATATAGTCTTGCTCAAGACAAGGCCGTAGCTTTTACGTTTATATTCCATGGTTGGCAGACAATAGTGATTATAGCGGTAGGCGCGAGTTCCATGTTTGTGAGTCAATTTTTAAGAAACAGAGTTGAAAACATCAGATAAAATCATGCCGTTGGCAGAGGTCGTTGCTTGTGTTCGGTCATGGCAAAATGCGGGAAACAAAGTGGTTTTCTCAAATGGGTGCTTTGATATTTTACACCTTGGCCATACCGATTATCTTGAAAAAGCGCGCGCTTTGGGTCAAAAACTTGTCGTAGGGCTGAACACAGATGAGTCGGTAAAAAAATTAAAAGGAGTGTCTCGCCCCGTGAACAATGAGCTTTCGCGTGCGCGGATTCTGGCCGCTTTAGCATTTGTAGATGCCGTTGTACTCTTTAACGAGGACACGCCTTATGAGCTTATAAAGGCAATCCGCCCTACTGTTTTAGTTAAAGGAGATGACTATTTGGCAGAAAATATTGTTGGTGCAGATATTGTTAAAGCAAATGGTGGAGAGGTAAAAACCGTTTCACTTGTGGAGGGTTATTCCACTTCCTTATTAATTGAAAAAATAAAAAAAATATAGCTATGGGAGGAATATGGATAATAATTATAGTCTTCGGGATTATCAGCTTTGCAGTTAATTCAAGATTGAAGGGTAAGTTTAGAAAATATTCTAAAATGCCGCTCAACAATAACCTTTCTGGTGCTGAGGTGGCAAAACTAATGCTGGCGGATCATAATATTCATGATGTACAGGTGACATGTGTGCCGGGCAGTTTGACAGATCATTATAATCCTGCTAACCGAACCGTAAATTTAAGTGAGGAAGTTTACCACGGTAGAAATGCCGCAGCCGCAGCGGTAGCTTCCCACGAATGCGGACACGCAGTGCAACATGCCACAGCTTACAGCATGTTAGAATTCAGGTCCATGCTGGTGCCGCTGCAGAATGCAAGCGCAAAGATTTTGAATGTCATATTTATCATGATGCTTTTTGGGTCATTCGCATTGACCAACTTCATGCCAACTGCCTTGCTCATTGTTATAGGCGCATATGGCGTAATGACGTTGTTTTCGTTTGTTACCTTACCGGTGGAATTCGATGCTAGCAGGAGGGCGTTGGCCTGGGTTAAGGATAGACACATAGTTAATACCTCAGAATATGGCATGGCCAAGGACGCACTAAAGTGGGCAGCGATGACCTATGTTGTTGTAGCAGTTGGTTCTTTGGTGACATTGCTCTATTATGTAAGTATGTTTTTAGGAAGCCGGGATTAATCACTTCATTAAGAAATTGTATTTTTGAAGGCTCGCAAACGATTGTGAGCCTTTTTTGTTACATCTAAAAAATACTAAATAAACCTATGAATTTTGAATTGACTGAGGAGCAATTAGCCGTGCAGGCAGCAGCTAGGGATTTCGCACAAACCGAACTACTACCGGGCGTAATTGAAAGAGACGAACAACAAAAATTTCCAGCCGAACAGGTGAAAAAGTTAGGGGAGTTGGGTTTTATGGGAATGATGGTAGATCCAAAATACAACGGAGGCGGTATGGATACCGTTTCATACGTTCTCGCCATGGAGGAAATCTCCAAAATTGATGCTTCAGCCTCAGTTTGTATGTCGGTTAATAGTTCCCTGGTGTGTTGGGGCATAGAAACCTTTGGTACGGAGGAGCAGAAACAGAAGTACTTAACCAAACTGGCTACCGGAGAAACGATAGGTGCTTTTTGCTTGTCAGAACCGGAGGCGGGCTCGGATGCTACCAGCCAGCGAACAACAGCTGAAGACAAGGGGGATTATTATCTGCTTAATGGCACTAAGAACTGGATCACAAATGGTAATAGTGCTGGTATTTATATCGTTATTGCCCAAACAGATCCGGAGAAAAAACATAAAGGAATAAATGCGCTCATTGTTGAAAAAGACATGGATGGGTTTGTTGTTGGTAAAAAAGAAGACAAACTTGGCATCCGTGGCTCAGATACTCACTCTCTGATGTTTACAGATGTAAAAGTACCTAAGGAGAATCGTATCGGGGATGATGGTTTTGGATTTACCTTCGCTATGAATACGCTTAATGGGGGAAGAATAGGCATAGCTTCTCAGGCCCTGGGCATAGCTTCCGGTGCATATGAGTTGGCTTTAAAGTACTCTCAGGAACGCAAAGCGTTCGGTAAAGAGATATCTCAACATCAAGCGATTCAATTCAAACTTGCCGATATGGCTACGCAAATTGAAGCGGCCCGTTTATTATGCCTTCAGGCGGCAAGCTTAAAAGATCAGAAAAAACCTTATGCTCAAGCCAGTGCTATGGCGAAGCTTTTTGCTTCTGACGCTGCAATGGCGATTACGGTTGAAGCTGTACAAATACACGGCGGGTATGGTTTTGTTAAAGAGTATCATGTAGAGCGTTTGATGCGCGATGCCAAAATCACTCAGATATACGAAGGGACTTCTGAAATTCAACGTATTGTGATTTCAAGGTCACTTTTGAGCCAATAAAATTTACCGTCTATAAAAAATCCTACTTTTCTTGAAATAGTGCATGTAAGTTTAAAGTGAAATATCTATATTCGCTATAGAATAAATACAGCACTTTAATGGAAGATTACAACAAAATAATTGAATCTCTAGGAATAAAGTACCTGAAGTCAAATAACGTCAAGGTAATAAATCCGCTTACAATCGTAGATTTTAAAGATACGGAGAACATTCTTATTCTTTTGAAGAAAGGGACGATCCATTTCGGAAAAAACAAAGACTTGCTCAAAGAAGGACACGCTGTGTTCATTCCGGCAAACCGATTGACGGAGTTACATTTTGGCGAAGTGAGTAACAAAACAACCAAGGTTGACCTGGAGGAATTTAGCTTTAAACAAGCAGAGTATTTCAGAACCTCAAAGCTGGATGAGATAAATGAAAGTGTAGCAGCGGATTTTAGCATCGTTGTTTTTGAAACAAAGGTGTTTGATACCGTTAATTTCTTTACAGCGCTTAACATTCCGGCTTTTGATATGGAGAACGGTACCATAGGTAGTTTGATCTATGACTTGATCACTGAGGAAAACAGACTTAAAGAAGGTAATCAACGGGTTATCAAGTTGAAAACGGAGTTGTTGGTGATCGAATCGATACGGCACCTGATTGACAACAGAATGTTTGTAGAACAGTTAGCTACTAACAGTACGTACTTTAAAGACCCTCGCTTGATTACACTTTTCAGGTACATAAAAGATAACCTGGGAGGAGAATTGACAAACAAGGTTCTTTCTGAGGTGACGGAAGTCTCGGAAGATTATGTTGGTCAATATTTTAAGACCTTAACGGGCATCAACCCACAGGACTATATCGAATATCAGCGTATGGAATACGCCGTGAAGCTTTTAAGAACAACAAAGATGAGCATCCGAGATATAGGAAAGACCTGCGGTTACAAAGATACGGCCTATTTCTGCCGTAGATTCAAAATGATGCATGGTATTCCTGCCGGGAAAATGAGAAAGCGAGAAACGCTAATGAACGTTTAATGATTTGTTAAAATCATAGATTTTTTCAGAAACCTCAATCAAAAGATTGGGGTTTTTTTCTATAGCATTTCCAATAACTATTGTATCCGCGCCTGCCTCCAGTATTTGTTTTACCTTTTCCGAAGTATTAATGCCCCCCCCTACGATGAGAGGTACATCAATTGATTTCCGCACGGTTCGTATCATTTTAGCAGGAATATTCATTTTAGCTCCACTTCCTGCATCCATATAAATCAATCTTAGCCCCAACATCTCACCGGCCATAGCCGTGCAGGCAGCAACGGATTCTTTGTCCGGAGGGATAGGTCTCGTATTGCTCATATAGGATACTGCAGAGGTGCTTTCTGAGTTCACAAGCATATAGCCCGTAGGTAGCACCTCTAAAGAACTATTTTTTAAAATGGGTGCAGACACTACATGCTGGCCGATAAGGAGATCAGGGTTTCTTCCCGAAATAAGACTTAAGTACAAAATGGCATCTGCATAAATATCAATCTGCATAGTGTTTCCCGGGAACAACACCACGGGAATGTCGCAAATCGATTTGGCCGTTTTTACTACTTCCGATAACGAATTATTGGTAATTAAGCTTCCGCCTACAAAAACAAAATCTACATAACACTCTTCTGCCATGTGCAGTAAGCTTGTAAGCCCTTTTAGGTCCAGAACCTTATCCGGGTCAATAAGTAGAGCCAGCGACTTTTGTCCGGAGCTTTTACGCTCATTCAGTGTTTCCAGAATTGATTTCTCCATCAGTCTTAGTTTCTTCCAGATATTTAAGCAAACGTTCCTTAGCCGTCGTTAGCAAGAATACGGAAAGTTCCTGTAAAATAAATCGGCTAATCTCCGAGAACTTTGAAGATGTCCCCCCTCGCAAGGAGTTCTTATCTTCATTTTTAGCGGTTGCGAACTGCTTAGAAATTAAATAGGCCAATGATAACCCTCCCCCGATGAGTATGATTCCGATAGCTATACGCTTAGACCGTTTCACCCAACTATTGATTTCTGATTCAAGCGCAGCTTTATGGGCCTCTGATTCTTTTTTTAACTTATCAA
>JBCDHA010000056.1:0-11839 GCA_038750705.1 Bacteroidota bacterium | reverse complement strand
TATAGTAAAGTATTTAAAATAATATCAGCCTTAGGCACGGTATCCCCAATGCCGACCGCATAAATCTTGCTCGACTGATTTGAGTAGGTGGGTAGAAGCCCCTGATTGTGTATACCATCGGAAAGTAAAAGTATACCGCCTAGATTACGGCCTTCATAATCTGCATTGATCTCGTCAATAAAATCATTAAGATCTGAAGTTTGTACATCAAAACTTAACCCTTCAAAGTCCGGCAGTCGTTTATTGCTTATTGTTCTATGTTCAATGGCAAAGTTAGCTTCCTCAAGCTTAGCAGCGGTTTCTTTCAGGTCGGTAAGGACTTGCCGTAAGCCAATACTATCAACGCCCTCTATTATCGATTGAGAGTTGTCAATAGCGACAACGAATGTGGGTTTTTCTATTTCATTTTGTTGCTGTCTCCAAATGGGTGAAACCAATAAGATAGCGATTAATGTGGCCGATATCCATCTAAGAGCAAATAGGCCTCTATTCTTGGCCACTCCCCAAGGGCCTACTTTTCTGTACGTGAAAAAGGCATAACCGAAACCAAGGGCAGCGCACAGCACTAAAAAAAGTGGTGAATGTTCAAAAATCAGCGCAGGTCTCTCCATCAATCAGCTATTAACGTGACTATGACGATAAAGATATGGAGATTGTTGTTAGATATTGGTTTATGATTGTCAGTTATTAACGTAATTTAATAGAACAAAAAGGCAGCATGCCAGACCTCATTGTTCATCATACTATTTCCGATCTCTACAGGGCGCTTAACCTGCCTATCGATCAGGAGACAGATTTCACCATACACTTTCTACCTGATATTCATCCTGAGGTTCCTTTCACTTCACCGACCTTTAGAGCAAACTACTATTCCTTTGTATTTGTAAAAGACGGACGAGGCTCGTACACTACAGACAATAAGGTATTTAAAACCGAGCCAGGTACAATATATTTTACTAATCCTGGGCATATAAAAGCGTTTCACCTGGAAGAACTGAATGACGCATTTATCATAACCCTAACGGAAGCCTTTTTAAAAGAGCAGGTACATCAGCACGTATTTGATGAATTCCCCTTTCTGCTGGCTGAAACGGTACCCCCAAGTACCTTGGGTACCCATGAGTTTGAAGAATTTGAGCAGCTCTATTTACAAATAGTAAAAGAATTCAAAAAAAACAGCCCGTTGAAGTATAAGATCATCAGCAACCTGTTCGTGGTCATCTTGCTTAAGATCAAAGAAAAATTCTGGAGAGGTTATAACCCCTTGGAAGAAGGAGACCGTAGCTCAGAGATAGTCAAGCTCTTTAAACATAACTTAGAAAAGCATTACCGCAGGCTACTGTCTGGTGACGAAGAATATATTTTTCAAGTACAGGACTATGCCAACCTCCAGAAATTGCACCCCAACTACCTGAGCACGGTTATTAAGAGTAAAACCGGTAAATCAGTTAATTCCTGGATAGCTGAGAAAACAATAAATGAGGCGCAAGCTATGCTGAAAAATAGTACCTTGACCGCCAAGGACATTGGCCTTACGCTGGGTTTTTCGGAAGCCACGCATTTTAGCAGTTACTTCAAGCTCCATACCGGAGTTACCCCTAACCGCTATAGAAAAAGCCTGTAATCTCCGGAAATTCCGCTTTTAAAGTACTTGTAGATTTGTTTCAGGCAATTTAAGTTCTTTTGATGACCTCAATTAATCCTTCTTCCTCCGGAGGCGGAAAACGGTCTTAAATCGCCCAAATTTTGGGGCATTTTATTTAATCGCCTGCTGTAATCCCGCTTTTAACGACTCTGTTCCCGATATCTTTGGAATTTATCATAGCGCCTTAGATATCCGTCATTTCTATGCCTTTATAAGTTTATTCATTTGTAGTGTAATCAAAAGCAAATACAAAATTCACTACAATGGAAAAGTTAATAAATGAAAAAATCGCGCTTATCACTGGTGGTAGCCGCGGACTTGGAAAAAATGCGGCCTTGCAATTAGCAGACTTCGGCAGTGATATCATTATCACATACCGCAGTAAAAAAGACGAAGCCGAAAAAGTGGTAGAAGAAATTGAAGCTAAGGGCCGGAAGGCGGTTGCCATCCAACTGGATGTGGCGGAAACGGCTTCATTCGATACTTTTTTTGATAAGGTATCATCGGTTTTAGTAGAAAAATGGAATACTGATACGTTCCATTTTCTTGTCAACAATGCCGGTATAGATTCGCACGGCATGATAGCTGAATTTAAAGAGGAGGCGTTTGATGCACTGTACAACGTACACCTGAAGGGAACCTTCTTCCTTACTCAAAAAGCTCTGCCGTTTTTAAAAGATGGCGGTAGAATTATCAATACCAGCACTGGGTTGGCCCGATTCTCATTGCCAGGATATGGCGCTTACGCTTCCATGAAGGGCGCCGTTGAAGTATTTACAAAATACCTGGCTAAAGAATTAGGCGCACGTGGTATTACAGCTAATATAGTTGCTCCGGGAGCTATAGAAACAGATTTCACTGCACCAGCTTTCACTGCTAACCCACAGATTAAAGAGATAATAGCAAGTCAGACCGCTCTTGGCAGAGTAGGGCTACCGGATGATATTGGTGGCGTGGTTGCTTTCCTATGTACCGATCAAGCCCGGTGGATCAACGCACAAAGGCTGGAAGCTTCCGGAGGTATGTTTTTGTAGTATAAAAGCGTGGCACAGGTTTCTGAACAAAATCTACTACAGACAGGGGCTTTCACAGGAAACCGATTAAACCCAGACCACTAAATATCAAAACAAAAAGCCAAATCGGAAATAGAACAAGGTGTCCTCATCAGAGGCGCCTATTTCCGCTGATATAACCGCCGCGTTGAATGGCGCAAACCACAAACCTCCACCAGCGCCGCGGTGCCAGGTATCTGAATCCTCACCGTCAACCCATACTCTTCCCACATCATGAAACCCCATTATACCAACGGCCGCCGGAAAAAGATAGGTACGAACACTAAACAATTTTAATCGAAGCTCAAAATTATTGTAGAGCGCTTGTTCTCCCCAAAAGCGGGTAATTCTGTATCCTCGTAAGTTACTTCTGCCTCCCAAGGTTTGAGACAAGAAGAAAGGATAGTCATCGTTCACATTTCCAAAGTTCATACCATAACCTATCCTGCTGGCAAAGGTAAGTTTGGCCGGCAATTTAAAACTATGATAGAATGCAAAGCTGGTGTTGAACTGATGAAAGTCATCTGAATCGTTATTAATGCCATACAGGGTATTGATCTTGTTAGTCCATACAATACCGGTATTTGGCATGAACTTGTTCTTTCGGGTATCCACATCTAACCGGATACCTCCTCCAAGATAACTGAAGGTTGTATTCTCAAGGGTTGGATCGGTGTTGGCAACAAATTCCTGCACAAACCGATCATCGTCTGAGAAGTCCTCTAGCTTCCAACTAAAGTAGTCATGCGTTATGCCAAGTTTAGCAAAAGCACCAAGCTGACGGAAAAAACCAACTTCATAAGATATCTCCTCAAAGCGCAGTCTATAATAATTTATAGCATTACTCACTGAGGTAGTTTCGTCAATGTCCTGATCAAAAACACTCTCATTTCCTAAACCGAAAAAGAAATTGGTGAAATTGGGAAAGCGTAAATTGGTGGTCGCTTCCAGGTCCCAAGACTTAACTACATCTGTAAAAACACCGTGGTATTTAAAATTATACGAAGATGTATTGGCTGCATAACTTGCTAAAACCGTATGCCTGGATTTGAACGGCGCTTTTCTAAATCCATGGTTGGTATAACTGAATCCTCCACCAATGAAAATACCATCATCTGGATTAAAAGCTCCTGTCAATAGCGGCATCAGCACGTTGTACTTAAACTCTTTTCTGTTGTAAGAATTAACCTCAGGATCTTCCGAGAGCCGATCCTTACTTTCGGAATTAAACTTGATCTCATTGCCTTCCTCAGTATCGTAGAATATTGTTTTTCTTGCGAGACCTTTTACCTTCGAGTCATCATCCAATTCATCATCACCTGGTCCACCGATGACCCTAATCTTAATACTTCTGGCGGTTTCTCCTTCTATTTCAAACTCGTCTTCACCGCCTAATCCATACAGGCGAATCTCTTTAGTCTCACCGTATTTAAAGACACGGTCATATATTTTGCCTTTTTTATCTCCGTCTTTTTTCATTTTACGCACGACCACATGAACATCACCATTTGACTCGCGGGTTACTTTAAAATGTTCATGTTTGTTGCTACCGAGTACATCTACGGATTTAGCCAAAAATTCATAATGGTCCACCGCATATTCTTTTAGCTTATCCCTCCTTGATTTTAGCTTTCTTATAATGTCATCACCATGTAACTCGTAAACCTCTTCCGGCCATTGATTTATCGCATTTTCAATAACGGTGTCCGTAAGATCCTGCTGGAGTCGTTCTGACGCTTTTATCCAGTCTTCACGCGAAAGTTCGGTTAAAAAGGTTCGATCAAAGTAGCGTGCATTAAACATTAGCCCACTGGGCCAACGAACTTCGTCATCGAAACCTTCAAATTTCGGTAAGCCCCATTTTCTACTCCAGATAGAAGGGAAAAAACCGGTGTTAACAAAGAATACCTGATCCCGGTCTCTGGGTATAGGACGATACATCTTACCCTTACCATCGTCAAAGGAGGCCCAGCGCCATTGATCATCATGACGATCCCAATCGCCAATAACCAGATCAAATAATCTTGACTTAAGCACCCACTGCTGATCTACAGAATTATCATTGTCTTTAGCCAGCTTTTCTATTACCTTGGCGGTATTCACAATTTTATCTGAGTTGCCGAAAAATGAAGCGTCTGACCAATCTTTAGCAGGACGTTCTTCATAAAGAGCGAGCGTATTGGCAAAGTCTGCCTGGTGCTCGCCGAATCTTGGATCATCCGGAATAAAGACTATTTTAGGGTTTGTATGATAAACTTTAGCCGCCTCCGCCAAGGACGGAACTACAAAGGCTCCATAAGGATGTGACGCAGAAATTTGATCTTGAACAAGATCTACCGCAAAGGTATTTTGAAGCATGGCAGGCACTGCTCCTTCAGCATACTTCTCTACAGACCTTAATACGTACTGCTTACCATCTTTAGCCTGTAACCGCAATGACTTTGTTTGCATTCCCCCGCCTCGCTGTACAATTTTTAAGCCGCCGTGCTCTGCCCCGATATCAAAAACGGGAGCCTTACGCTTCATTTCCCAAACGTCTCTGTAGTTGGTTCCTAAAAGCTTCTTTTTCATATTTCCGGCTTTGTACTGGTCGCTGGCATTAACCGTTACCGAGCTATCGGCAAGATCAACATTAGATACGAATTCTGCTTCCGTCACTAGTGGAATAAACGGCTTGTTCATGAGCTCTTTTGCAAAAGCCTGGCTCCCATCGGATCTCAAAATTTCAAGCTCAACTTTGCCTCCACCGTAAAAAATGAGCTTTGCCAGGCCATAAGTCATCTCAGCAAACTCAGCATACCCCTTTTTTTTAACATAGGATTTCTTTGCGCCCGATCCACTTACAATATAATGAGTATCATTTTTGAATGAATATTGCAACGCATGCTCATGACCCGCCACATGTATAATGTTATCGTATTGTTCAAACACCCTTACCAGCGCATTTCTCATGGCCTTATACTTGGGGTGAGTACTGTCTTGAACACTGCCTACAACCTTACGGTAAAGCGCATAAATACTGCCTAGCACGGGTGGTGTCAAATGTTCCGAAGCCTTAATAACACCACCGTGGCTGCCGTAAGTGTAAATAGGGTGGTGCGTGGCAACAATCACTTTTTTATGCGCATTCCTGCTGATCATGCCATCCAGCGCTTGTAACAATTCAATAGGGTCTGAAGAATCACAACCGCCGTTCTCATCGTCCGGTTTATCCCAACCATGCAGAAACCACTGTGTGTCAACTATTATCAGGGTTATCTCCTCATTGAGCGAAACCTCTACAGGCCCCGGGCATCCGCCATCAGGTAAAAATACATTGGCGGAATCCATCAAATTCTCAACGTATTCTTCCTGACGTTTCACCTGCTCCCAGCCGTAAGTTTTTCCCTTAGCCCAATCATGATTTCCCGGAATAAAATAGAAGTCACCATCTAAGTTTTTAACAACCTCCACGTGAGCTTGAATAACAGCTTCCGCTTCTGCACGTTCTTTATCACCCTCCAGCGGCAGTCCCTTTGGGTATATATTATCACCAAGATATACCAGCCCCTTTCCTCCCCTCGTCTGCTCCAATTGCTTTCTGGCCAGTTCAAAGGTGGCCTGCTGCCCCTCTGACCGTTTACCCGCATCACCGATTAAAAAGAGCGTATAGATGGGTTCCTGCCCGTAAGAGATATTACAGAAAAAAGCCAGTATGGTAAGTAATGCTATTCTATTCATTGGGTGATTTATATAATGAGTTCTACGGTCTTATGTAGTCTATTTTAACAAGTTTCGCTCGTGCCCCGTCACCTTCGTTTGATATGTACAATGTACCGTCGGGTGAAAAACATATACCTTCCGGCTGCTTGTAAATGACTCTGTTTAGCTTCACTAACTCCTTAATTTCAAAATCTGGCGATAGGACAAGAAGAGCACGATCAGCTGTAACAATATAAACATCATTAGTTACCGGATGTTCAGCTACCCCCGAAGGATCAAAGTCTTGCAGAGTATTGAAGTGTTCTCTGTGCTTAATAAACTTTTGGAGATCTTTTACTTTAAATGAAAATGCAGGACTTGAAACTAATTCATTTAAATCGCTATCAAAGAAGTAGGCTACTTTGCCTTTTGCTTTGTTACCCTCTATTGCACCATCTGCCTTGCAATAAAGGGTTAGTTTCCCTTGCAAAAGTCCAAGACCCTCCACATCGTTCTTTATGGAAAGCGAAGTACTTACCGTTGTAGCTTCAACGGCGTTATCAGGAAGAAATGAAGTTAGTTTACCGTTACTCGCCACTACATATATTCGCTCGTTTAGAATTTCCACTCCTTCGTAATCTCCGCCTTTACCAAATTTTAACTCTTTTTTGATTTCACCGCTTTCATTGTCTATAAAGTATACTTTCCCGCTCTCATCCTGAACGCACAAAAGTGTGCTTTCATCGTAGTAGCTAAGACCGGAAATCTCCTCAAGATCGTAGTGGAGTGCCATGGTTTTAGAGGGAGAATTAATCGCATAAGGTACCTTATCCCTATCATAATCATTAAAAGGCTCATCTGATTGCAAAGGGGTACATTGAACTAAAACTATCAGTACCGAGAAAAGTATTAAAGACCTCATATTTAAAGATAAAATAACTAGTGGAATGAAATAACAGGCTTGATGACATTATTATTGCCGAATAATGTTAGGGCCTTTGTTTTAAAAAAACTATTGGCGCCAGAGACTATCGAAAAGAGCTGAAACTGATCATGTTATGCAGCATTCGGGGCGATGGCGGTAACTAAGAAATAACTCCATGCAGCCCTTCGCATTCCTTCGTTCAGGTTAAATACCATTTAATTATCTTTAATGAAATTTGAGAATGTGCCAGAGCCTAACACCGGAAGAATGATAATCTTAATACGTTGACTATCCTACTTAAAAAGTGATCTTAATGTTTTCAGGCCCTTACAACATATTTTTAATCACACTATTCGTAGTAAACTTGATTACGGCCTCCTCAATGGGGCAAATTATACGAATCAACTCTACCATTATTTCTAAGGAAACCAAAGAAGTAATACCTTTTGCAAGCATCCAAATTTTAAATACCTATGAAGGAACTTCTGCAAACAGTCTTGGGGATTTTTCAATTCGGGTTAATAAAAATGACTCTTTAAAAATATCATGCCTTGGCTTTGTCACGCAAGTTATTGCAGTGAATAACATCGAGGATAAAATAGTTCTTGAAACTGATACCAAAATACTTCAAAACATTACTATTGTGGCCAGCAGAATCGACCCTGCGAGTATTGTGAAACGGGCATTCAAGGAAATAAAAAATAACTTCATTTCCGAGCCCGTGACTATGAGCACATTTTATCGTCATTACTGTAAGGATGACTCAGTTTATGGCAGACTGATTGAAGCGGCTGTAGATGTATATAAAGAAGATGGTTATGGAAAACCAAAATCTATGTCTAAAAAGAAAGACCGATATGCCTTGGTACAATCGCGAAGAAGCTTTGATAAAACATTTTCAAAGAACAATCATTTGCCTATTGCCTTTTCAACAACTCTGAATGCGGATGTTGCAGCCTACCAAAACAATAAAAAGAACCCATGGCCATTCATGATGATTACAGCTTCAGGTAAATACATAAAATCCAATCTCAAAAATTATGAGTTTGCATTAGAGCGGATGACTTCCATCGACAATAAAGAGGTATATGTCATCAACTACAAATCCAGGCCTTGGAAAAAGGCAGGAAAACTTATATCCATAGGGTGGAATTTAACTCATTCAGGGAAGTTTTTTATTACAGCCGATACATACGCCTTTGTAAAAATTGAAAGCCGATTAGCTGGAGAAGAAAGAGGGGTGAATGACGACATATTTTACACCGATGCTAAAGGCAAATACTATTTATCTCATATCATCCATGACTCTTACTTCGAAGCAAAAGTGCAAGACACGGTAAGAATACATAACGCCCATATTGAATTGTTGGTAAATGACATTTCCATAGGAGAGGTTCCAAATTTTAAGCACGAAAAGATTACCGAAGAAGTGCTGGCCAAAAACGTTTATGATCCGGATTTCTGGAAGACTTACACCGTAATTAGCGAAAATCCATTGGAGCAGAGCATTAAAAAGCAGCTTGAAGGTGAACAGAAGCTGGAAGAGCAGTTTAAGAACAAATCTGCCGAAGATCTAATGGCGCTGGAAAAACCCAAGATGGATCATGAAATTCTTAAGGACATCCTAACCGACAGTCGTGACACCATTGTATACATCGATTTTTGGGCGAGTTGGTGTAAACCCTGCATTGGTGAGTTCAGAAAGTCAAAAAAGATCATTGATGAATATTCGGATAAAATTCGTTTTTTATATGTGTCGATAGACAAGGAAATTGAAAAATGGAAAAATACGAAACGGCTATACGGGTTAGAAAACAGGGAGCATTTGAGAATAAGTATTGATTCAGAGATTGCCCGCAAATATGATTTAAAATCTATTCCGCGTTACATGATGATCTACCCTGACGGCGCCATTCTGGAGAATGCACCACGACCTAGTTCAGGGAAATTCAAGAGTTTAGTGAAACCACTCTTAAGCAACACTAATTAACCGATTTCTTTCCCTGATCAGCACTTTTTAATTGGCAACTCCGCATATATCTTTGCACATGCCATTAAAAAACGACCTTCTTCTCAGGACAATAAAGAAAGAAAAGACAGAAAGAACGCCAGTCTGGTTAATGCGTCAGGCAGGCAGAATTTTGCCTGAATACCGCTCGGTAAGAAACTCCCTGAGCGGGTTTAAGGAACTTGTGGAAACTCCTGAGCTGGCGGCAGAAGTTACTATCCAACCCGTAGATATTTTGAATGTGGATGCTGCCATTATCTTTTCCGATATTCTGGTGATCCCTGAAGCTATGGGATTGAGCTATGAAATGATCGAAAAGAAAGGTCCATGGTTTCCTGATACGGTCAAAATAAAGGCGGATCTTACTCGTCTACATGTAGCCGAAGCTGATGACGTTTCGTACACTATCAGGGCAATTGAGGTAACTAAAAAAGAACTGGGCGGCCGGGTTCCTATCATAGGCTTTGCCGGTGCACCCTGGACGATCTTTGCTTATATGGTGGAGGGGTCGGGAAGTAAAACTTTTTCCAAGGCCAGGGCCCTGCTGTACACGAACCCCGTCTTAGCCCATAAGTTGCTCCAAATGATTACTGAGAGCACCATCAATTATTTGTTGGGCCAGGTAAATGCCGGGGTAAACGTAGTACAGGTTTTTGATTCCTGGGCGGGTATACTTTCACCTTACCAATATGAAGAATTTAGCTTGCCTTACATTTCACAAATCTGCGATGCCATTCAAGAAGTACCTAAAACTGTTTTTGCAAAGGATGCGTACTTTGCAAGAGCGTCTTTCAATAAGTTAGATTGCCATACCGTAGGCCTCGACTGGTGTATGAACATTAAGGAATCAAGGGAATTGATGCCTGATAAAGTTTTACAGGGTAATTTTGACCCATGCGCATTATACGGCAGCGAAGAAGAAATAGCCAATAGTGTAAAAACCATGCTCAAGGCTTTTGGTCCATTTCATCATATAGCGAATCTGGGACACGGCGTATATCCGGATACCGATCCGGAGAAAGTGAAGTTTTTTGTGCAAACCGTCAAGGAGATGAGTCAAAACCTTAGATAAAAGTGACTCTATCCAAATACGAGAAGCAGCAGTTTATAATTATTCTAATCTGTTTTACTGTAAGTATAATGCTGATTGGTATCCTTGTTGATTTCCGTTATTTCAATGCCATAGATATTCAGCTTTACAATACGTATTATGTCTATCTCCCCTCACACCTGATCATTCTTTTGTACTTGATCATAGCTTCGCCCATATTATTTTTAGTTAATTCAAGGATCCGCTTTAGAGAAACCAAAGGCTCAGTCATTTTCATCGTCCACTTATGTGGGCTCATCTATCTGCTTATTTAGCATTTAACTTCAGATAGCCGATCTTCAATATACATTCCGCATCGTAATAGAAGCTCCCAGTCATGAAAATGTGATCACCGCTTACCCGCCTTGGCTCATATTCAAACTGATGTAGCAGGATATCATTTAAGTAGAGCCAAACAAAATCTCCTATTTTTATAAGTCTGAAATGGTAATGAGTGGATTCAGTCACCTCAACGCCATAGAAGTAGGGACTTAAGTAAGAATACTCCTTAAGCACATTCGTTAATTTAAGCCGTCCGGATTGATAGTCTAATACTAACCCATTCCATCTTAGTAATGGGTTATACATTCTTCCCTGTCCATTATAATTCAGGCTAATCTCAAAATCTCCCGAATCATCCAGTTTTATGGTATCCATAAAGAAATTGTTTTTAACAACGGTTTCCATAACCGGTGTTCTTGCCGATACTTCAGCCAGGTTGGGAACGCTGTACCATTTCGGAGCCCCGGTATTTTCGTTAAAAAGTTCATCCAGATAATACTCATACCACAGGTCGCTCTGTACATTAGCTGTACATAGAGCCGTATTATCACTCATTATACTTTTACATTCTCCATTACGCAATGTGGTATTAGTATGACCTCTTTTTAAAACGGCATGGCCTATTTCGTGCGCCAACAGAACGATCCTCTTACGTTCAGATAAATACTTCCAGGCTTCGGCGTCTATTTTTACGGTATCCCCCTTTGCGGAACCCATCCGTAGACCGTCCAAATCATCAAAAATAATATTCAACTGATCCAGTTCGCGACTTATGTCATAACCTCTTTTTGCTGCCTCACCACTAACTGCATGGACATAATTGATCAAATCGGGATCTGTAGTACCACTTTTTTGGCATGATGAGCTCCAAATAGCTAAAACGAGTAGGAGAAGTAGTCTGACCATCCAACAACCATAACCAATGATTATGCCGATTTTATCTTTTTTTCTATATTGAGATATAATCTCAGACTCATGAAAAAGGTACTTCTGTTTTTAATCTGCACTTTTTTTGCTTCCTACGCCTTCCCTCAAGATGATAAAGCCGTTCCGTACAAGGAATTGCAAAAGCATCTACCGAATAAAATAGCTGGTTTTACAGCCACTGATGAACCCGGTGGGCAGTCCATGTCTATGAATGGCATGTCTTATTCTA
>JBCDHA010000055.1:0-11846 GCA_038750705.1 Bacteroidota bacterium | reverse complement strand
GAAAACTCCCAATACTATTCAAGCCCGCTCAAACGATGTATCAAGATGGCAGACTATCTCTCAAGTGACTATCAGGTGGATGACCGATTGATGGAGATGTCTTTTGGGGAATGGGAAGAAAAGGAATGGGCGACCATCGATCAAACAGCGCTTAATGAATGGATGACCAATTTTGTGAGTAACAGAGTACCAAATGGTGAATCCTTTAATGATCTTATGAGCAGAGCCATTGATTTTTGGAAAGAGCTCACCGAAACAAGGGCTTCAGGCAACTATATTATCTGTACGCATGGAGGGTTCATTCGCTCCATTGTTACTCATCTGTTATCAATGCCACCTGAAAAAGTATACAGCTTCCATTTAGACTTTGCCGGTGTAACTAAGGTTGGTATTCACAATGAACAGTTTAGACTGGAATATCTTAATAGATAACCTGCCGAATTTAATACGTGATGATTGTAAACATATAAGAGTTGTGAGTGTTTGCTCTTCTGTGAAGAAGAATGGCGCCAAAAAATCAAACGATAAATTGTATTACATAGAAAACGGTATGTACGTTTTCACAGAGGCATATCATTTGAGAAGAGGGTACTGCTGTAAGAGCGGTTGCCGTCACTGTCCATATGGGTTCCATGATAAAGCCAAAAATTAGTATCAGCTGGAGCGGGGGCAAGGATTCTGCTCTTGCCTTGTATAAACTGTCACAATCTGATGAGTTCGAGATAGACCATCTTCATACTGTTTTCAACGCTGACAATCAAAGAGTGAGCATGCACGGTATTCATGAGGATCTGATTCAAAGGCAAGCAGACCTAATGGGGTTCCGTCTCAGGAAGCTATATCTGACTACCTATAAGACCACCATGGCCTACGAAAAGCTCATGCTTTCTTATTACGATCAAATAAAAGGCCAGGGAATTGATTATGTGATGTTTGGAGATATATTTCTTGAGGACTTAAAAGATTTTCGCGAATCCATGTTGAACAAGGGTGGATTGACGGGGATATACCCAATTTGGCAAAATCAACCCGGAGAACTGCTTATAGAATTTTTTGATCTTGGTTTTGAAGCTATCATGTGTGCTGCTGACAATGACAAATTAGATAAAATGAGGGTTGGGGAACCCTTATCGAGTGAACTGCGGGACTTGGATATTGATCCGTGTGGTGAGAATGGTGAGTATCACTCCTTTGTTACCTTAAACCCAATGTTTAGGAGGAGTTTGGATATTCAGGTTGGCGAAATAGAGGCTGAAGAATATGAGTTTGATTCACTCACAGAATCCGGAGAGCAGGAAACTCACCGATTAAAGTTTTGGTTTGCCAACCTTGAACTAGCCTAGATCAATAAGCTTGCGAGCAGCGGAAAATGGAGTGATTTGACCGGACTTTACCTTCTTCTCCATAGCACTCAAATGTTTTAAAACTTTAGGAGACGCATAAAAACCGGCTTTCAAAAGGTGGCTGATGCTTTCTTTCATCCAACTGACGTTTTGATTTTGTCGCTGACGTTTTAACCAGTCGTCTTCAACGGAATTAAAATATTCCAAAATCATTGACCAAACCTCTTCAAGCCCTGTATTTTTAACTGATGAGCAGAGCTTAACCTTAGGGCTCCATCCGGATGGGGATAGGGGGAAAAGGTGCAGGGCATTTTCAAATTCTATTTTTGCCTTCTTAGAGGCTTGAATATTGTCACCATCGGCTTTATTTATCACAATGGCATCGGCCATTTCCATTATTCCTTTTTTTATACCTTGCAGTTCATCGCCGGCCCCGGCGAGTAAGAGTAAAAGAAAGAAGTCTACCATACCTTTTACCGTAGTTTCAGACTGGCCAACGCCCACAGTTTCGATCAATATAATATCAAAACCGGCAGCTTCACAAAGCAATAATGTTTCTCGTGTTTTATTGGCCACTCCTCCCAGAGAATCACCGGTGGGTGAGGGCCGTATATAGGCATTCGGATCATTGGAGAGAGATTCCATTCTGGTTTTATCTCCCAATATGCTGCCCCCGGTTCGTTGGCTGCTTGGGTCGACAGTCAACACAGCAAGCTTATGGCCGCCAGCGGTCAGTAGCCCCCCAAAAGCTTCAATAAATGTACTTTTTCCGACCCCCGGTACTCCCGTAATTCCTATTCGTTTTGAACGGCCGGTATTTGGTAAGATAGTATTAAGCACCTGCTCACCAAGTAAAATGTCCGCCGGTGCACTGCTTTCTATAAGCGTAATGGCCTTACTCAGTACTATCCTATTGCCATTAAGGATGCCATCCACATATTCATCTTTAGAAAGTCGTTTTCGCTGATATTGGATCATGCCAAATCTAAAATACTAAGGGCGTTTACAATTCAAGACCAAATTGTGCATTTTTTAATATAATGCGTATTTTGTCTCTTCTAATTATACTCAAGAATGGAAAAGCAGCACGGAAATATTTGGCTTGATAGCTTATTCGGTACCATCTTCATTTATCTTTTCATGTACGTCATATCCTTAATACCTGCATTGAGGATTTTCGAGGCCTTCGATGCTGTTGGACAGGCCCTGGCCGACTTTGAAATGACCGATATTGCCTTTAATAAGTTAAGGGAGCCGCTTCCTCCTGATACTACCTTTGTATTGGTAAATATGGGGAACCTGGATCGGTCTGGTATAGCTGAACAAATCCGAATTATAGATAAATATGGTCCTAAGGTGATTGGAATGGATAGTTTTTTTAAAGGTTATAATGACGATACATTGGGGTCCCTGGCACTTGCTGGTGCACTAGCTTCTGTGCAGGCCGATTTGGTTATGGTTTCTAAAGTAGAACAGACAGATTCCCTTGCTGCTCTGCATGAAGGCGAGGAACTATATGACTATCTGTATACGTCAGACAGCATGTATACTTTTAATGCGCATCAGGCCATAGCTAATTTGGATACTAAAGCCAGATTCCAGGACGATGTAAAAATATGCAGGGCCTTTCCTCCAAAACGTACAGATCTTTCTACTGGTATCGTACATGTGGCATTTGCCGCAAAAATGGCTGAACTATACGAGCCTGGTATTACTGATAAGTTGATGGAGCGAGGTAAAGACTATGAGATCATCAATTTTCGTGGTGATTTTGTCAACTTTTTTGGTGAGGGAGATAAGTTTGCAACTCGATTTTACGCACTGGACTGGGACCAGGTACTGAGCGAGGATTTCGTGCCAGAGCTATTGAAAGATAAGATCGTGTTATTTGGTTTTCTTGGGGCTTATTTTGGCGCTCCTCAATGGGAAGATAAGTTTTTCACACCTATTAACCCAAAAATAGCCGGTCGTGCTAATCCCGATATGTTCGGCCCGGTAATTCATGCAAACATTGCTTCAATGATTCTTAATGACGATTATGTAGATACTTTTTCAGAGACTGTGGATATAATTTTAGGGTTAATTTTATGTTTTATGAATGTTCTTTTGTTTTCGTACATCTATCGGAAATATGGCGTTTGGTATGATGGGCTTACCAAGTTAATACAGGTTTTTGAGGTAGCTCTTGTACTTCTTTTAATCATTCAAATATTTTCTGCTCATAGTTTTAAAATTGAGATTACGTATGGCCTTATTGCCCTGGCGCTGGCGGGAGACCTGCTAGAGGTCTACTATGGTGTAGTTAAGAACTTGTTTACCCAGGCCGGTAGGAGATTGATGTTTAATAAAACTAAAAAGCGGAAAGTACAGTTAAAATAACCTAAGTCCATGCTAATTAGTAGTTTAGTGTTTAGAAATAGTGAGATAACATATAAAAAAATGGCAGGGCTTCTGTTTACCTGTCTGACCATCAACGTATAAACGATCAACCATAGAGATAAAATATTATTCGATATTAGATTTATTAAATAAGTGGTGAGTATTATGAAAAAGCATTTCATCTTGACCTTGGTCATTCTTCTTATAGGAGGCCAGGTCTTTTCTCAAGGTTATACCTTTAAAGTTCTGGCGAACAGAGGTGAGAATAAAATAAAAACAGGCTCTGAAACAAAACCCTTGAAAACAGGTGCCTCGCTCAAGTCTAATGATGAACTCATAGTTTCGAGCAATGCATACTTGGGTTTGGTCCATTCCAGTGGTAAAACTATGGAACTAAAAGAGGCTGGAAACCATAAAGTTTCCGATCTGGCTCAGAAGGTGAGTCAGGGTGGAAGTAGTGTGGCCAGCAAGTACGCAGATTTCGTACTTAGCAAGATGTCTGCTGAGGGTAAGAAGAACCGGTTAAGTGCTACCGGAGCAGTTCATAGAGGGCCGGAAGATCCGATAAGTGTTTTTCTTCCGTCTATTTCGGAGATCTACGGAGACAAAGCGCTAATTCAGTGGGATAGCTCTCAAGTAGCAAATGCATATAAAGTGACGATAAGAAATATGTTTGACGATACGCTGATGGAAATAGAAACCAATGAAAATGGTATTGAGGTTGATATGACCGACGAGAAGCTTGCCAAGGAGAATGTTCTTCTTATCGAGGTATCTGACGGAAACGATCCAACAAGAAAGACTGAGTCTAAAGCGGTTAGGCGATTGTCAGAAGATAAAACCACGCAGATTAAGGATCAATTAGATGCTTTAATGGAAGGTGTGGAAGAGGTAACTGCCCTTAACAAGTTTATTTTAGCTGGATTCTTTGAAGAAAATAACTTGCTTGCCGACGCACTTACAGCATATCAAGAAGCTATTAATATGGCCCCTGAAGTTGATACTTTTAAAGAAGCATACGAGGAGTTCCTGTATCGAAATGCAATGTTAAAGTAGGCTTATTGAAATAATATTAAGGAAAAGCGGTTCATTTGAGCCGCTTTTTTTGTGCCTTTATAAATTAAACTCACATTACGCGACAAAAGTTTAAGACACTACTTATTGGGAAGATCCACCGGATGAATCTTTAATTTAATGCGCGGTAATCTGGCTTTTTTATTGTTTTACTCCTGTTTTTATTCATCCGATGGTTTGATTATGGTTTTTGTCGTGTATTGAGAATTAAACTAAATTTTTTGATTGTAGTGGAATACATATATTCGGGAGTCAAAGCATTTGATGAGAGCACGTATCAACAATCTTTTAAAAACCCTGGGTCCCGGGATCATTTTTGCAGGCATGTGCATCGGAGTGTCACATTTGGTACAATCAACGCGTGCCGGCGCTGATTATGGTTTTTCTCTTCTACTGGTGGTAGTAGCTGCCAACCTGTTTAAATATCCATTTTTTGAATTTTCATCCCGATATACAGCTGCTACGGGGAGGAGTATTCTGGATGGTTATGCCAATATTGGTAAATGGATTTTATGGGTTTATGGCGTGGTTACATTTATTAGCATGTTTATAGTAACTGCTGCAGTTACATTCGTCGCGGCCGGTTTGTTGAGTAATTTATTAGGTCTTGATGTCTCTACAGACATTTGGGCAGCAATTATTTTCTTCTTTTGCCTGATACTCCTTTCTACAGGAAAGTACAACGCTCTTGACGGCCTGTTGAAAGTAGTAAGTACAGTTTTGTTAATTTCTACCGTTACGGCGGCTGTTGTAGCATTTGTAAATGGGCGCGTTCCTACAGTGGCTGGCTTTATACCTAAGGAAGTGCTATCTCCAGAAGGAGTTATATTCTTAATAGCCCTTATGGGCTGGATGCCGACAGCAGTTGATATGAGTACCTGGACCGGTCTTTGGGCAGAGGCACGCGTCAAACAAACCGGGTATCAACCTACTATGAAGGAGACATTGCTGGATTTTAATCTGGGCTATGGCATAACGGCCTTATTGGCCATTATTTTCCTTTCACTGGGAGCTCTAGTGCTGTTTGGAACAGGTATAGAATTATCTAATGGTTCAGCTGCTTTTGCGGGTCAGCTTATTGGCATGTATACCTCATCTATAGGAGAATGGAGTTATATTATTATTGCTGCCGCAGCATTTAGCACTATGTTTAGTACTTCAATAACTGTATTGGATGGCTATGGCAGGTCCATGGCCAGAATTCAAAAATTGCTCATAGCAAAAGAGCAAAAATGGTCTTATATATTTTGGATCGTAATTGTTAGCCTGGGCGCTTACATAGTGATTTCTCAGTTTCTTAACGATTTAAAAAGTTTGGTGGATTTGGCTACCATACTTTCATTCGTCATTGCTCCATTAGCAGCTTACTTGAACTACAAAGTAATTTTTTCTAAACAAGTTTCCAATCCTTCCCAACCACCACGTTGGCTGAGACTATTAGCCATAGCAGGCCTGTTATTCCTGGTTTTATTCACAATAATCTACTTTGTAGTACTAATGCGATAGGATAAATATTTTCGTTTTCTTCTATTGCAAATTAAAAAGTCAAACTCTAATATTGCAGTCCATTTGAGAAACACTCCCCCTTAGCTCAGTTGGTTAGAGCGGCTGACTGTTAATCAGTAGGTCCTTGGTTCGAGCCCAAGAGGGGGAGCGCTGAATATCAGGCAGTTACGCTAAAGTGACTGCCTTTTTTGTATCTGTCAGGTGACATAAAAGGATACAAAATGCTGAAATTATGCATACAAGTTAGCGGAGTTAGATAAAGTTGTGCCAATTTTTAACTTGCCAGCAATGAGCTTTTAGCTAAACACTAAAAAAGCTAACTTGGTATTTATTTGACCTCTATTCTGATGCCATACGAACACGTGGATTATACTGACAAGTATGAACGTATTATGCAGTTCGATAAAAACAAGTCTGAATTTATCCATAAGTGGTATCCCTTTGTTGAAGGCTATTCAAAGGAATTTATTACTAGTGTTATAGATGAGTTGGACAATGTCCCTGAGCTATGCGCAGATCCATTTGCTGGAAGTGGCACAACACCCTTGGAACTACAGAATATCGGGGTTAATTGCTATTCTTTTGAGGTTAGTCCTTTCATGCATCTTTTAGCGACTGTCAAGCTAGAATCTAGCTACAACATTGTGGAGTTTAGAGTGAACAAGGGAATACTAGAAAGAGAAATTAATGGTGAATTAAAGCCAATCCGTCGGTATTTGTCCCCTCCATCAGCAAGGACTTTTCAAAAAAGGAAGAATCTAAAGAAGTGGATATTCAACAGGGCAGTGATGGATGGAATTCTCGATATCAAATATGCAATTAATCAAATTCGAGATAGGAGGTATCAAAACCTTTTTAAAATTGCCCTTGCATCTATTCTATTAGAAATAAGTAATGTTTATAGAGACGGTAAGAGTGTAAAGTATAAAGCAAACTGGGATAAAAGGGTTATTAGAAGAAGAGACGTACACCAGAAATTTTTCAACAAGCTTGAAAGTGTAATTGAACCTGATATCTTCATTCTTCAGGACAATCAAGTACATGTCAATAATAGTCAATTCTGTATCCATGGAGACGTTCGCGTAAATCTGGATATACTTGAAGACAATTCACTGGATTTGGTTATTAGCTCACCTCCTTACCTGAACTCAAGAGACTATACGGATATCTACATAGTCGAACTATGGGTATTAGACCTTATAAGAGATTATGAACAATTAAGAACATTAAGGAGAAACACGATTCGATCTCATGTTCAAGTCCGCCACGGTAATGTTCCCTTAGTCGATAGTGAATTGTTAAGAGAGGCTTTGATGAGATTGAGCAGTAATCATCCTGAGCAATGGAATAAAGAATTACCGGGCATGATAAAGGGGTATTTTCGAGACATGGAATCATTATTTACCGGGCTTAAATCGAAGATGGCTCTGGGAGGGAAAATCTTCTTTAATGTCGCTAATTCAGCCTATTATGGGGTTGAGTTCGAGGTGGACAATATTATAGCAGGGTTGGCCGAACAAAACGGATTTTATATAGAAGAAATACGTAAAGCCAGGGACTTAAAACCAAGCAGCCAACAAAAAGATCTTATAGACTCGCTAAGAGAAACAGTAATTGTTATGACTGCTAGGTAGAGGGTACTAGGTTAAGTGCTCGGAAATCAGGGATTTTCTCGAATCGTTTGTAATAGGGTTTATGATCTGAATCTAGGTTGCTCTCATCGAATGAAGGAATTGTATCACCCAAGTCATTATCCCTAGAATCAAAAACCACTAAGTAGCCAATTTTTATGGTTGTTTTATTCTCATATAGCTCCTTTAAGTATTTGACAGTTTGAACTATCGCTTCCGGATTAATGTCATTAGAATTAAAACTGGTTCCTATCTTTGTGCCTGTAGCGTGAACTGAGGTACCTACCCACTTGACCTCAATCAAATATAACTCACCAAACTCGTCCCTTATGAAAATGTCAATTCTCTTAAAACTTTCCAGGATATGCTCTTTAGTTATGTAAACATCGCCTTTCAACCTTTGATCCAAAAAGTGTCTTAAATCTTCTCTGAATCGATCTTCAGGCTTGTTCTCTAATAAGTGCTGATGTTTTTTGAAAAACTCTTTCTGTAACTTTTCCTTTTCACTAGTTGTGGGTTTTGGGTCACCCTTTGAGTTGATCTGATGCTCGAGTATGGCTCTCTTTGCACTGTTAGAGGCAAAAAACTTACTGTACGTATTCCTGATTGTCAGATGAAGTCTGTAATCCTCAAAAAGCTGTTTTATGTCACTTATTTCTTTTAGTTCAGCATATCTGGACTTATCCTCGTTTGTGAAAAAGATGGTTTCTCCAGCATCATTACCATCTATGAAGTGCTGAATATTATTGGGGCTCAGAAGAAATACGACATACTCTTTTGACATTTCTTCGTAAAGCCTCCGAACATCATTTCCACTTTGACCCGGTTGAATTCGGTCAGAAGAAACAATCTCTCCATTACTATTAAGAGCAATATGATTATGTGCATTACTTATGCTCGTATCAATATTGTCATAGAGTAAATCAAAACCTCTCTCAGTAAAGCTTTCAACATCTTCAGTTTCAAGAATTACGGCTATAAAACCGCTTAGTGGATGTCCTTTCTCATAGTTTGTCAGCAGGGCCAGCAATCTCCTAAAGGCTGGGTGGTCATTGATACCACTTATAGTTCTTGCCCGTACTGCAGCTTCTTTGTCTTTCAGAATCTTCCGCAGATTTTCGAGGTTCGATTCACCCATATCAAGCTTCTTTCCTGATTATTTTACTAAAAATGTATTCAAAGTATAATTCCAAGTACTCTTGAGCACTTATTTGACTAACGTCATCAATAGTTTCTTCAAAAGTCTTAGTGAATTGACTTAGGAACTCTACGGTTTTGTTCTGATCTGAAATATCTAACTCCATTTGAGAGTTAGTCTGAAAGTCTTCTTTGTATTGCGGGTCTTGTAGGACAAAGCCGAAAATTTTACTCTCACCATATACACCCAGGATATAGATTATGACTCTAAACCAATCCAACTTGTCACTTAATGGCAGCTTTTTGTTAATAATAATTTCTGAATTGAGTTGAAGGTTACCCTCTGGTGATATATACAAGACATCTCTTACTTGCAGGTCTAATACTGAACGCTCGATAATCTCCGAATAAGGGCCAGACTGTGACAAGGAGAAATGATAGCTTTGAAAGCCTGTTTCCCGATTCTTGTCGATAAATGAGCTCAGAACACTTGATAGGTAAATCAGCCTATGAATTGTAGATTGACGTATCTCACTCCACCCGATTTCTTCGGTAACTTTTATCAGAGTGATGACGTCAGAATTAACTCTAAAAAGTTCTTGTGAATTATTTTCCATTGATGCCCTTTTTCAATTTATTGAATACTCCTTTAAGGCTTTTACTCATTGTTTGAATAGATGACTTTCTTGCAATGTCAAGTAAGTTAATAATAGAAATTTGTTTGTAGGACTTTACTAGGTAATCTAAAAATTCACTGTTGTTTAAGTTAGTGGTGATGATCAATGAGTAGGGGTTAGCTAAAAATTTAATGAATACATCAGCTGCGTTTCTTTCATAAGAAATATCTAAGCTGCTATCCGGAGTCTCAACAATGTAAAATGATGGACGATTGTAGAAAAAAGATAAAATACTCATTCTGAATGAGTGGTCCACAAAAAACCTTTGGGACTCAGACAATTCCTCCTCTTGCTCTCTAATTGCACCATCTATAACAGGATAAAATCTCCTCTGTCCATTTAAGTTATCAAACGTCAATGAACACTCGACCCCCAAAAACTTACCTGCATATCCTGCGAAAAGAGACGAAAACCTGAGGGCATTTTTGACTATTTCGCCTTCGATTCTCTCTGAAATTCCCATGACTTTTTCCCGGCACTCCCGGCTCATCGTGTGGTACTTTTCCTTGTCAAGTTCAAGCTGATCAAGTTCGTCATAAAATGGGGTTAAATCTGTAATTTTTTCTTCACCATCGTCATTAATTGAGTCATATTCTAACTTTCTCAACTCAGAAGATAATCTCCGCTTCTCAACCGCCAGATCATTAAAATCCTGGTCAAGTTTTTCTAAGGTATTCTCATATGTATATATCTTTTTCTGATGAGTTGAGATTTGCTCGTATGTCGCATTCAAAGAGTTTTTTAAATTGGAATCTTTTTTTTCAACAGTTTCGTCTTTTCTCTCAATTATTTCTTGTCCGCATAAAATGCAGTCCGCTGGTTTATCCAAAATAGACTTAAGTGTTTTTTCAGGAACGTCTTGACTGCACATAGGGCATATTGAATTCGTCTTTAAGCTTTTTTCAAAAATCTCGTATGACGAGTGCAAAGTCACCCATTTGCTCAATAGATGATCTCTTTCATGCTTATTAAGATCTGCCTCAAGGACATTGGCCCTCTGGCTCAACTCATTAACCGAGTTGTTGAGTATTTTCAACTCCTTTTCATACTTCTCTCGGTCTTCCTGTTTCTGATCAATCTTATAAGTAAGAGTTTCAATCTGTTTTCTTAAATCTGTTATATGTGCCCTAACCTCATCTTCGTTTTTTTCTTGACCCGAATCATCATCACCTTTGACTTTGTCCAGTAATCCATTAATAACACGAATGTCCTCAGATTTATGCCTTGCCTGAGTATCATAATATTTGGCTTGGCGTTTGGTTTCTTCTCTCAAGCGATTTAGTTCACTATCGTTGAAATATTTGTTAAACAATTCCATTTGGACATCATTCTCAGGATTATCATTCCATAGAATAGTCTTGTGATCCTCACCAAAAAATAAGATTTTATTGACAAAGAAGATCAGGTCGTCAAACGGAACATTTGTTGAGTTTTCAACGGCCTTTTCGAATTTGAATGGGAGAGAGGCTTCTATTTTTTTAGTCTTGTCTTTTTTTAATGTATCATTCTTCTCGCGCGTTACTTCATAGGACAGTAAATCAAATTGTTTTTGAGATAATGGTTCGCCTTTGATACTCTCGCCAGCGACTTTCGCTTCAAGAATCTCAATGTTCTCTAGACATCTTGTAATCTCAAATTCAGTATTTTTTATCCTAAAAAATAGCCTGACAAATGGCTTTCCATCCGCCAATTGAGGAGACACATCCCTTTTACTAAAGTAAGCCCATGGATTAGATATTCTTTTCTCAATTCGGTTTCCTTTATACGATCTTGTATAGTCGTATTCTTCTTTATAGTGACCAATGAGAGCGTATTTAATGATGTTTACAAGAGTGGTTTTGCCCATACCATTTCCACCAACTATCATATTTATACCTTTGATGAAGTCATGTTTGAAATCCAATCCATTAGGATAAAGAGTGAAGTTTTTTATTTCAATCGCGAGTAGCTCTGGTAGAAAAATGGCATTCATAACAGCTTAGTATTTACACTCACCAGTTCATAAATCCTATAACCGAAAAGCAGGAAAATCATTTTTAAATATAACTAGCACTAATATTGTCTGAATAAGTCATAAGTTATCTTCTTTTAAAAATTTT
>JBCDHA010000054.1:0-11993 GCA_038750705.1 Bacteroidota bacterium | reverse complement strand
GTAAATATATCCATTACTAACAATGCTAAGTGACTTTTTGTCCTTGTTCTTCCCCAGAATTTGTGTGACTTGTGATAATGCCCTGACAAAAGGCGAACATCTTATTTGTCTATCTTGTGATTACAAAATGGCAAAGACAGACTTAAGCGTATCAAAAGATGGCTTTCTGGCGGCTAAATTTTTTGGCAGACTTCACGTGGAACATGCCTGGGCGTATTATCTATTTAACAAGCACGCCAGAATTCAGGAATTGCTGCATAAAATGAAGTACCACAACATGCCGGAGCTGGGGGAGTTAGTCGGAGAAAAATTGGGCTCCGCATTGAATGACCTTAATGCCGAACTTGCCATCGATGTAATCGTACCCGTACCATTACACAAAAGTAAGCTAAGACGCAGGGGCTACAACCAAAGCGACCACTTTGCCAGAGGCTTATCCAAACGTTTAGATTGCGATGTTGCTACTGATATTGTGGTCAGGACGAAAGATACTCAAACACAAACCCGAAAATCGCGTGTTCAACGATGGAAAAATGTTAATGACATATTTAAGGTAAAAGACAATTCTCACTTGCAAGATAAAAATGTTTTGCTGGTAGATGATGTAATTACAACAGGGTCTACGATTGAAGCATGTGGTCTATCAATGCTGGAAGTAGGCATAAAATCCTTAAGCGTAGCTGCTATGGCCGCCGCCAAATAAAAAAGGCCTGCTGAGAAGCAGGCCTTTTACTTATGTTGATTTATCTTTTAATAATTTGATCCGGCTCTGATCATTGCACATCGGAAGCCGATTGTTGACGTTGATGAGTCTTGATCAAGATATCTTCTGGTTCCGGGAGATAGCCAGTAAGCTACGTCCTTCCAAGAACCCCCTTTATATACCCTTGCTTCATCGGTGATTAGTGATGAGAAGCCTTCAGGGTTATTTTCAAAATCACTGTTGTAATATTCCTCTCCGGTATTCGGATTTTTTACCTCATCAAGATATCCGTCTCTCCGGATTGGATTCAGGTCGTCAAAATCCTGAAATGACATGGGGCGATATACATCAAGCACCCACTCGTTTACGTTTCCAGCCATATTGTAAAGACCAAAATCATTAGGAGGAAATTCATAAATATATGATGTAATCAATGCACCATCATTTAATTTACCGGCAATACCTGCATAATCACCTCTGCCTCTTTTAAAGTTAGCCAGGAAATATCCCATTTCTTTGCCGTAAGGATTTCTCAGTGCATGACCATCCCATGGATATAAACGTTGATGGGTTTGGTTTTCATCTAACCACTGTGTTCCGATCAGGGCAGCAGCTGCATATTCCCACTCCGCTTCAGACGGTAGTCTGTAATTGGGAAGTACAACCCCCGACTCCAACGGAATTCTGCCACCGGTAGTTTCAGGAAGCTCTTCCCCGGAATCTTCCAATAACTTCATGTTTACTGCCGTAGTTCTCCACTCTGAGTAGTTGTTTGCCTGAACCCAGCTAACACCAACTACAGGAAAATATCTAAACCCGGGATATCTTAAGTAGTGATCTGTATACGGATCATTGTAAGCCAAACGCGCCTCCCAAACGGTAGTATCCGGTAAAGCTGCAATGTAAACTTCTCTTGAAGAATCTGAAACATTAAGATAATGAAGATACTCTAGCCAGTGAATGTTAGCGATCTCGGTTTCATCCATATAGAATGAAGCTACTGAAACTGTTCTCTCAAGATTATCTCTTCTGTTCAAAATGTCCTCTTCAAATGATCCTACTACTGCACGACCACCCTCTATGAAAACCAGGTTAGGACCTTCAGGCTGACCGCTGTAAGGGTTAACCATAAATCCGTTATTATCTTCATCATTGTAAGCTAAGCCTGTGGCAGTACTTACTGCTCCCGGGTGCACACTTGTTGGGCGTCCTCCGCTACCTCCTATAAAACATGATGAGAGGATCATTGAGCCACTGACAACGAACAAAGCACTTTTTAAGAAGCTCGAAGTTCTTTTCATACCTATATAGTATTAATATCAAAAAATATAATCTGACGCTAAATAGCGACTTAATTACGTTAGTTACAAGTCAACAAAGGGGCAAAATAACATTTCTATTTGATAATATTTAAAACAAAACTTAAAAAATTTGAATGTCCTGTTTAATGCACTCCCATTTAAACCTGTTGGTTAGGAACTCTTTATTCATGAATTTATTATAAATAAAGGCAACTTTTCTGCATAGAAAAGTTAAAACGGCCATTTAAAACGGGCATAAACCGAAAAGCTAAAGTCCAGGGTCTTCTTCTTACGGAATAAACTAATATTACAGAAGCCACAAGTATACAATGATAGATATAGAGCGTGTGAATAAGAGAAAGCTGTACTGGATTTTTCAAATCCTGGGATGGTCATTATACAATTTAATCTTCACGGCTATCGCTCTTTATTTTGTAGGTTGGTTTTGGGAGCTTCCGGCAACCTACCTGCTTCAAACCGTCAGTGGGTTTATATTGACTCACCTCTTTCGGCAGTTTATCTTAAAACAAAACAGCTGGACAGAATATGGAATACTCAGGTTGGTGGTTTTTGTGCTGCTTTCATCAGCTTTAATAGGGTTTTTATGGGCACTAATAATAATACCAATATCAAAGGTATTTTTTCCTTTGGTAATACCGGGGCTTCCGGAGTTTCACTGGTTTGTGGAAGTAGTATTGAGTTCGGTTAGTCTATCCATTACTTTTTTAGGTTGGCAACTTATTTATTTCGTATTTCAGCTCTTCTTTAGCTATCAGAAAAGTGAAGTGGAGAAATGGAAACTTCAGGCGGCGGTTAAAGATGCCGAGTTATTGGCCTTAAAATCTCAAATTAATCCACATTTTATATTTAATAGCCTTAATAACATCCGTTCATTGGTAATTGAAAACCCGGAAAAGGCACGAGACATGATCACGCACCTTTCCGGGTTGCTGCGTTATTCTGTTCAATTCAATAATAAGGAGAAGGTAAGCCTTGAATACGAGTTGGAGATCGTTCAAAATTACCTGAACCTGGAATCAATACAGTTTGAAGATAGACTCCATTATAAGTTAGAGATAAAACCTGAGACTTTGGAAATGAAAATTCCTCCCATGGCCATTCAGCTACTGGTTGAGAATGCTATTAAGCACGGTATTGCTGATTTGCCCTCCGGGGGGATCATCCACATTCGCTCTTATATGGAGAATAGTATGATGGCGGTTGAGGTCATTAACACAGGTCAGCTGAAAGAAACCAATAATACAACAACAGGGATAGGTTTAAAAAATGCTTCTGATCGTCTCAAGTTAATTTTTGGGAAACTGTCCGACTTAAAAATTACGAATCTGGACGGTGAAAATGTATTGGCTAAATTTACCATTCCTATAAACTGAGAATAACTATAATTATGAAAGCACTAGTGGTTGACGATTCACGCCTTGCTCGAAATGAACTTAAGCGGCTGCTCAAAGAATTTGATAAAGTGGAAATAGCGGGTGAAGCGGCCAATGCAATGGAAGCCAAGGAGAAAATTGAAAATGATAAACCTGATTTAGTATTCTTGGATATTCAAATGCCTGGAAAAAATGGATTTGAGTTATTGGAGGAACTGGAATACATACCCGAAGTAATTTTTACCACTGCTTACGATGAATATGCGATCAAAGCGTTTGAATATAATGCCCTTGATTACCTGCAAAAACCTGTGCAAAAGGATCGACTCGCCGGCGCTATCAGTAAAGTAGCCGAACAGCGTGAGCGAAGAGAAGTAGCTCTGGAAGACCGCATGACTGAACATGACCAGGTATTTGTTAAAGACGGAGAAAAATGCTGGTTTGTCACCCTGTCTAAGGTCAGGCTTTTCGAAGTAGATGGTAACTATACCAAACTCTATTTTGATGAGGAAAAGCCCATGATCCCTCGTACTCTGAATTACCTGGAGTCCAGGCTTGATCCAAAAACCTTTTTTAGAGCGAACCGTCAGCAAGTGATAAATTTGAAGTGGGTAGAGCGTATCGAACC
Source organism: Bacteroidota bacterium (assembly GCA_038750705.1). Lineage (GTDB taxonomy): Bacteria > Bacteroidota > Bacteroidia > Cytophagales > Cyclobacteriaceae > Fulvivirga. The sequence goes on along the minus strand of JBCDHA010000054.1, from coordinate 7,967 downwards.
CTGGTTTAGCGGAAGTATCAAAATCTACATGAAGGGCGGTCATGAGGTGGACGTTTCTCGAAGGCAGACACAACGTTTTAAAGACTTAATGAGCTTCTAACTTCCCAAATTGGGAGAGGCCTTCCTCTTTCGGAACATTCCGACGGCGTAAAAGGCCTTTTAAAGTCAATTTTCGCCTATTTATCTACTGGCACGGATTTTCTATTCCGGCCAGGCATGATAACAATAGACGACTTTCAAATTTTACCTTTTAACAAGCAATGTGATTTTATAACCGTATTTGCTGATTACTTGGCGTACAGGGTCGAGGATGATAAAAAATATTACCTGTACGGCATGGAGAATTACTTTGTAGAGGTGGCTTACTTACCTGCCGAGGGCACCGTGCTGAGTATAAAAGCATTTCACAGCGCTGCTGACCTTGAAGAATATCTTCAATCCATTGATATCAGCGATTTAGCCGGCTAAGGTTTTAAACGGCAACATGTTATCCAGCAATAGTTGAGCATCTGATACATTTAATACCTCTTCAACGGTAAGGATTAATCGTGTTCTGTGCTCCCTTAACTTACATCTTTTCGGATGCGCCTGTGCATAAGCCAGAATACTTCCAAATATCTCGGACTTAAAATACTCTTCTCTTTCAGAAGGCACAAAATAAGCTTTTAGCTTTTCACCTTTGAGGTTTAATTTTTCAAAGCCGAGTTTTTCCGCCTTCCACCTTAAACGAACGGTCTCAATTAATTCAGCTACGGATTGTGGTAACGGACCAAAGCGGTCGACCAATGAGCCGCTGAATTTAACGAGTTGTTCTTCGTCTTTTATGTTATCGAGCCTGGCATACAGACTAAGGCGCTCTGATATGTTGTTTACATAAGAGTCAGGAATAACTAATTCCAAATCGGTTTCTATGGTACAGTCCTGAACAAGAACCTTTACAGTTTCTGAAAGCTCTTTTTCAAAAAGATCGCGAAACGTGGTTTCTTTTAATTCCTGTACTGCCTCATCCAAAATCTTGTGATAGGTATCAAAGCCCAGATCAGTAATAAAACCGCTTTGTTCAGCGCCCAATAAGTTTCCGGCCCCCCGAATATCCAGGTCGCGCATTGCCACTTTAAAGCCATCGCCTAAATCGGAAAATTCTTCTAACGTACTCAGTCTTTTACGGGCATCAGATGAAAGTCCTGCTGTGGGCGGTGATAGCAAATAGCAAAATGCTTTTTTATTGGATCGTCCTACCCGCCCTCTCATTTGATGCAAATCGGATAAGCCAAACATATGGGCCTGGTTGATGATAATCGTATTCGCATTGGGTATATCTAGCCCGGATTCTATGATGTTGGTGGAAATGAGCACATCATATTCACCTTCAATAAACTTTACCATTGCTTTTTCAAGCACAGCGCCATCCATCTGCCCGTGTGCAACACCCACACGCGCATCAGGTACTAATCGCAAAATGATGTTTCCTACTTGATCAATATCGCTAATGCGATTGTGCACGAAAAATACCTGCCCGCCCCTGCGCAGCTCAAAGCTAACGGCATCTCGAATGACTTCTTCATTAAAGCTGTGTAATTCTGTAGTCACCGGCTGTCGATTAGGTGGAGCGGTGGAAATAATGCTCAAATCCCGAGCTCCCATTAAAGAGAAATGTAAAGTTCTCGGTATAGGCGTTGCAGTAAGTGTTAGTGCGTCCACATTTACGCGAAGTTCTTTGAGGCGCTCTTTTACCTTCACTCCAAATTTCTGCTCTTCATCGATGATCATAAGCCCAAGATCTTTGAATTTGACATCTTTACTTACAATCCTATGCGTGCCAATCAAAATGTTGGTTTCGCCGGATTCCACGCGTTTGAGTGTTTCTTTTATTTCCTTACTGGATTTGAAACGATTGATGTATTCTACTTTAACCGGGAAATTCGCAAGCCTTTCCGAGAATGTGCGATGATGTTGCATAGCTAGTATGGTGGTAGGCACTAAAACGGCCACCTGCTTGTTATCTACCACGGCTTTAAATGCTGCTCTTATGGCAACTTCGGTTTTTCCAAACCCTACATCGCCACAGACCAGGCGATCCATAGGATGGGAAAGCTGCATATCTTCTTTTACGTCACTTGTGGCTTTTGCCTGATCGGGCGTGTCTTCATAAATGAATGACGATTCAAGTTCAGTTTGCAAAAAACTGTCTTCTGAATAGGCAAAGCCGGGCGCCTTTTTCCGCTTGGCGTAAAGATTGATCAGATCTTCGGCTATCTCCGCTACCTTCTTCTTCGCTTTTTTCTTTTTATTCTCCCATTCCGGCGAACCTAACTTGCTAATGCTGGGAGCGGTTCCTTCCTGACCTGTATATTTTGAAATTTTATGCAGCGAGTGAATGCTTACATACAACAGGTCGTCATCTCGGTATATCAGCCGGATGGATTCCTGTACATGACCGTTGACCTCCTGTTTTTCGAGGCCGGCAAATTTGCCGATGCCATAATCTATGTGTGTTACAAAATCACCTGGCTGAAGCGTACGAAGCTCTTTAAGCGTGAGCGCTTTGGATTTTGAATGTTTGTCTTTCGTTTTGTATCGATGAAAGCGTTCAAAGATCTGATGATCTGTATAACACGCAATTTTCAGTGTTTCATCAACAAAGCCACCTCGCAGGCTTATATTTAAATCCTGAAACTCAGTGGTATGATCAATCTCAAGAAAGATATTATGCAGGCGTTCCAGCTGCCTTACAGAATCAGCGGCAATTAAAGAGGTATAGCCCCTGGACTGATTTTCATTAATAGCTTGAGCGACTAGTTCAAAATTCTTATTGAAAGAAGGTTGAGGCTGAGACTTTAACTCGTAGCTCTTACCATCCAGGTAAAACCGATTTCCAAATTCTACTTTTACCAGGTTGTTCAGTTGTTCTTTAAAAGACGCAGAAGTCTCAAATAAACTCTCAGGTCTGATTATAACTTGCGTGTCGCCACTTTCCTTAAGAATGTTTTCAAAACTCTGACTGGCTTTTTCGAAGTAACTTTCAATCACATCTAACGACTGTTGAAAATCCTTGAACCAGAGTTTAGTATTTTTCGGGAGAAAATCGATAAAACCCTGTCGTTCTTCCAGGATCAGCTTGGTCTGAATGTTTGGGATAAGATTTATTTCTTTGACGCTGTCGACAGAAAGCTGAGAGGTAGGATCAAAAGTTCTGATGCTCTCAATTTCATCACCAAACATCTCAATACGATAAGGTAAGTCAAGGGCAAAAGAGAAAACATCAATGATACCTCCCCGCACGGCAAACTGGCCGGCTTCGTAGACAAAATCTACCTTTTCAAAATCGTAAGATAGCAGTACCTCGCTTAGGAACTCGGAATCTATCTTCTCCCCGATCTTTGCAGTAAATGTATTTTTCTGCAGAGATTTCTTATTCACCACCCGCTCTGTTAGCGCTTCAGGATAGGTTACTATAATCTCGCCGCTGGATGCCTTATGGTTTACCCGATTCAGAATCTCTGCGCGCATGAGTACATTGGCATTTTCTGTTTCTTCGAATTCGTACGGCCGTTTATAGGAGGTAGGAAAAAAGAGCACCTCTTTTCCGGAGAGTAAATTTTGCAGATCGTTAAAGAAATAGGCCGCTTCTTCCTTATCGTGCAGAACAACTAATTGATTCTGATGTGAAATTTGGTAAACCGAAGCCACCAAAATAGCGTCCAAACTACCAGACACACTTCTTATCTGAACAGACCTGTCCTCATTCGCTTTTATTTCTTCGGCGATAGACTGGACAATACTGTCGGCTCGGTAGAGCTTTAATAAGTCATTCGGCTTCACAGGGCGGTAATTTGGAACACTTTTTTCGTTAGCGCTGAAAGGTTACTTTTTCTCGAAATGTTTAATTACATCACAAACATCAGGCTCAGGTTTGGGAATGAATAGCTCATATCTATTTTCCATAATTGTTATTTCTCCTGCTTCACAGAATTCAGTTCCGTCATCCAAACCCAGGCATAGGGTGAAGTTATTACCTACTAAAGTATAGAAACCATCTGCGCTATATATACCAGTATCATCTTGCACTACAACAGTCAATAGGCTGTCTGCTTTAAATTCGACTTCGTAGCAATATTCGCTACAGTCATAAACGTCAAAAGACCCGTTATCCTGACCGCAGTTAAACCTTTCGTTGATCGTCCATTTCCAGGTCCCAATTAATGGATTCTTGACTTCTTCCCCTTCGTCATCGTTTCCGCAGGAGTTAAGTAAAGCCATGAAAAAAAAGCTGAGAGCTACATTATAATAAAGCAGCGATGCAAAATTTAGTTTTGAAGTTCCCATACTAATTTTAGAATCTTTCTCCATGTACCAGGCGGCAAATTTAGAAAATATGCACTGGAACTAAGGGCGGCAAACGATTGAAGTTCCTGAATTTATTTTTTACTCCAAAAGGCCATCTTTATTCAATTATATTTGTTTGCCATGTAAAGGAAACAATCATGAGAAACCCACTTGAAGAAGTAAAACATCGCTTGGGCAAACCCTATGAAGATTTAGAATATTTGCTCATCGCCCTTAAAGAAGTACTCATCGAAAATGGTGAGGAGAAAATGGCCAATCAAATCCCCTGGATCAATGAACTTAAACCGTTTGATGCCTCGGCATTTACCTTAAAGCATATTCAGCTTTACAGTATTGTATTTCAATTGGTTAATACTGTGGAGGTGAACGCAGCCGTGCAACAGCGTAGGCAAAAAGAAACTAGTGAATCACTTTCAAGTGTTCACGGGCTTTGGGCTAATAGCTTTAAAACCTTGAAGGACCATGGTGTCACGGATGCGGATCTCGCTGAACATCTCAGCCTCATACAGGTAGAACCTGTGCTCACGGCTCACCCTACCGAGGCGAAGCGCGCTACAGTTCTGGAGCATCATAGACAGCTTTACTTATTACTGGTGTCTCGTGAAAATGAAATGTACACCGAAAAAGAGTTGGAAAACATCCGCTTAAATATTAAACTTTCTTTATATCGTCTTTGGAAAACCGGTGAAATATTTGTTGAAAAGCCCGATATTCAGTCTGAGCTACGTAACATACTGCATTATCTCACTAACGTTTTTCCGGAGGTCATTCCTGTCGTTGACCGCAGAATGCTTCAGGCATTGGAAGAAGAAGGGTTTTCTTCTGAGCTTATCCAGGCGAAAGGTACTTATCCACGTATCACTTTTGGCGACTGGGTAGGTGGAGACAGAGACGGCCATCCCCTGGTGACGGCAGACATTACCGCAGAGACACTGCGCCAACTTCGGTTAAACGCTATGGTGGTAGTTCGCAGGTGCCTAACCGGATTGGTCAAAAATCTAAGCTTTGCTATTCATCGTCATGAAACCAGCGATGCGTTTCAACAGCGCATAGCGGAAATGTCCAAATTATTGGAGAACAGAGCTGATATGGCGATTGAGCGAAACAAAGGCGAAGCATTTCGACAGTTTGTTAACCTTATGCTCACACGACTACCGCTGGATACGGCAAGGGGTCATGCTACTCAACTGGCTGAATTTGAAGGGGCTTACATAACAAAAGGGGAGCTGGTTTCCGATATGGAACTGTTGAAAAAAGAACTTGCTCACTATGGAGCTATGTCTATTGCTCATAACGATTTGAACGACGCTATCCGCTGCGTTGATATTTTCGGATTTCATTTAGCAGCGCTTGACGTTCGCCAAAACAGTGATTTTCATGACCATGCCATTACAGAACTTATGGAGGCCGCCGGTTACAATGTGGACGAACCGTATACATCGTGGGATGAGGAGAGACGATTGGAATTTCTTAATAAGGAGCTGGAATCCAACAGGCCTTTTTCACACGCCAATATGGAACTGGGACCTCATGCCAAGGCCGTGGTTGATGCCTATAAAGTCATAGAAAAATACGTAACTAAGTATGGCCTGGACGGAATAGGCTCTTTTATCGTTAGCATGACGCGGTCTCTATCCGATTTATTAGGCGTCTATATTCTCGCCAGAGAAGCGGGCCTGACGGTAAAAAGGGATATGGGGATAGTTTGTGCAATTCCCGTGGTGCCATTGCTCGAAACCATAGGAGACCTTGCCGCCGGACCCGAAATATTGGATGCCTTCCTGTCGCACCCATTTACCGAGAGAAGTATAGCTTACATTAAGGAGCGCAGAAATGCCAAGGAACGGGTTCAGCAGGTGATGGTGGGCTATAGCGACAGCAATAAGGACGGAGGAATTTTGGCCAGTCAGTGGAACCTATACCGTGCACAGTCCAAACTCACAGAAACCGGAGCCAAGCACGATGTAAAAATCCGCTTTTTCCATGGCAAAGGGGGAAGTATAAGTCGGGGTGCCGGACCTACTCATTATTTCATGCAGGCGCTGCCTCACTCATCAGTAAGTGGAGATATTCGATTGACCGAGCAGGGTGAGACTATTGAGCAGAAATATGCGAATAAAGTAAATGCCGCTTATAATTTAGAGCTTCTGCTGGCGAGTGCCACGGCCAAGACCATTGTCAGTAAATCTACACCCCGGAAGCCTCACCCTCTGGCAGAGACTCTGGACTATTTAGCTGCAGAAAGCAAAAAGGTATACGCTGCTTTGTTAAATGAAGAAGGTTTTATTCCGTTTTTCCGAACGGCCACTCCGATTGACGCCATTGAAATGAGCAAAATAGGTTCAAGGCCTTCAAGACGAAAAGGCATGAATTCATTAAGTGACTTACGTGCTATTCCCTGGGTGTTTTCATGGAGTCAATCGCGGTTTAACATGACCAGCTGGTATGGTTTAGGTACTACGTTAACCGATTACCAGAAAAATAACCCTGATGGATTCGCTAACTTAAAAAAAGCCGTAAAATCAGATCCTTTTATTCGCTATGTACTGACGAACGTGGATACCAGCTTGGCCGCTACGGATGAAGAAATTATGCGGATGTATGCTTCATTAGTGCCAGATGAAGAACTGAGAGATAAGTTTCTGACGCTTTTTTTATCCGAGCTTGAAAAAACCCGTGATATTATGCTTGAACTTTTGGGCAGAACAGTAGAAGAACGCCGGTCTCAACATTATTATTCTAACGTCTTGCGGGCTTCTACTATGAAAGATCTGCATGCGAAGCAGATTAGCTTGCTTAAGCAATGGCGGACTGAAAAAGAAGATGGCAACGGAGAAGGGCCTACATTGATTGCTCTGCTAACTACGATTAACGCTATTGCAGGGGCTATGCGAAATACAGGTTGATTGAGTTCGATTAATTAACTTAAAGGTTTCGCCATACTACTAATTTATGAGAACGAGCCTGAGTGAAATGCTGGGAATAGATCATTCCGTGATAGTGGCGCCCATGTTTCTGGTGTCTAACGTGGAGATGACGGTAGCTGCTGCCAAAGGTGGAGCTACCGGTGCTATTCCTGCATTGAATTACCGTACGGACCATGAGTTGCGCGCAGCAATTGCCGAAATTAAATCCCAAACAGACAAGCCTTTCGGAATTAATCTGATTGTTAACAAGTCTAACCCGAAGTATAAAAAACAGCTGGATACGTTGGTAGAAGTGGGTGTAGACTACATTATTACATCGTTAGGTAGTCCCGAAGAAACTATTCGTAAGTGTAAGCCCAAGGGGATCAAGGTATTTTGCGATGTGGTGGATGAGGGCTACGCCAAAAAGGTTGAAGACCTTGGAGCTGATGCGGTCATTGCTGTAGACAATAGCGCCGGCGGGCACTGTGGTCCGTTGGACAAGGCCGATTTGATCAAACGATTGTTGGAAAATTGTAGCTTGCCGGTGATTTCCGCCGGTGGCATTGCAACTGCGGAACACTATCAGGAGGCTTTGGCCATGGGCGCCTCAGGGGTGTCCGTAGGCACGGTTTTTTTGGCCAGTGAGGAGGCCAAACTTTCCAAAGAGTATCAGGATGCGCTTATCGATTACGGGGCTGATGACGTGGTGCT
>JBCDHA010000053.1:0-12143 GCA_038750705.1 Bacteroidota bacterium | reverse complement strand
CTTTGGGCTGCAAGCAGAAAATCCTGCAGCTAACAGCACAAATAGTAGTAGTTGTCTTTTCATTGTTCTTAGTTTAGATATTTTATAGATGAAAGATACAGAAGATTAAAATCATCTTTAATTTTATTTATGCCAAAGATCATAATTTCCTGCGCCCCTAAAGTATCACCTTATTTGCTTCAAGAATTGAAAAGTTTAGGATATCGCGGCAAGATAGTGAATAAGCTGGGTGTCGAAATGATGGGCTCCATGCGTGACGCTATGACACTTAACCTGCACTTACGAAGTGCGTCGAAAGTATTGTTAGAAATCAAATCTTTTAAAGCTAATACGCCTGATGAGCTTTACACAAACCTGGTGAATATACCCTGGGAAAGAACCGTTCCATCAAACGGCTATCTTAGAATTGAAAGCTTTGTAAAAAATGAAAAAATACTAGATACACGGTTTGCGAATCTAAAAACAAAGGACGCTATCGTAGATCGAATAATGAAGGAAAAAGGTCGCAGACCTAATTCAGGGCCGGATGTCGATAAGACGGTCATTTTCTTACATTGGATAAATAATGAAGTTGGCGTTTTCGTAAACACCTCCGGTGACACTATTAGCAAACATGGATATAGAAAAATACCTTTTAAAGCACCCATGATGGAGTCACTGGCTGCAGCCACCATCCTTGCCTCTGGCTGGAACAGAAAATGTAATTTTATTAATCCGATGTGTGGGAGCGGCACATTGGCCATAGAGGCGGCGCTGCTGGCCTGCAATATTCCTCCGGGCCTATTCCGAAAAAATTTCGGTTTTATGCATGTACGCAGTTATGATGAATTCGCTTGGTCAAAGCTTTTGAAAGAAGCCACCTCGAAAATCAAAAAAGAACTCGACTTTAAAATAATCGCTACTGATATCAGCCCAAAAGCCATTGACGCCGCAAAAAGGAATGCAGAAGCCGCCGGCGTATCAGAACTGATTGAGTTTAGAGTTTGTGATTTTAGAAACACCTATGTTCCCGGAAAAAAGGGGGTGGTATTCTTCAATCCTGAGTATGGCGAGCGCCTTGGAGAAGAGAAAGAGCTTGAGGAAGTCTACCGTGCAATAGGAGACTTTTTTAAAAAGAAGTGCGCCGGCTATATGGGCTATATTTTTACAGGTAATCTCAACTTGGCAAAACGTATTGGTCTGAAGGCTAAAAGGAGGATTGAATTTTATAATGCCAAAATTGATTCACGTCTTCTTGAATACGAATTATATGATGGCTCAAAAAAAGTTTAAATTCAGCAAATGTTAAAGCGACTGCTAAATTGGGTCATTACGTTCTATTACCTCTTTCCAATTCAATTACTTATTAATCACTTTAAAAGGAATCATGTATTATTGATTTGCTGGCTGGTTTTATTTGCTATTGTTACCGGTAATTTTGGCAACTATCTAGGTATTCCTTTCTTGTTTCTTGATCCGGTTTATTTAAATCAGGTCAGCTTCGAAAGCTATTTTCTGGTAGGGCTTACCCTTGCCGGGTTCACCATTGCATTTCATATTACTACCTACATCAGCGATGGGCACCGATTTACTTTTGTGGGCACTCTCAAACGACCATTCACCACCTTTAGCATTAATAATAGCATTTTGCCGTTGGCATTTTTGATCACCTATATCACCCTGGTTATTAAATACGAACTGTCTAATGAAGATGCTGTAAGCGGCCAGATCATGTTATATGTAGCAGGTCTTTTTGCCGGCTATCTATGCATGACTTTGTTACTCTTCTCTTATTTCTGGTTTACCAATAAGAACATATTTAAATACGTAGTCTGTAAAGTTGATGAGAAACTAAAACAGAATATAAAAATAACAAGGGCAGGCGCTATCAAAAAGCTGGACATTGCTAAAAAGAAACAAGTGCGTGTTGATCATTTTTTTTCTACCGATCTAAGGGTAAAAAAGACCAGCGACCATCAAGGGTTCTACGATAAAGAAACCATATTACAGGTGTTTGATCAAAACCATCTCAACCTGGTCATCATTGAACTTCTTATATTCATGTTGCTGCTGCTCATAGGTACATTTAAAGATGTAGAGGCGCTTCAGATACCGGCTGCAGCCAGCGTCATCCTGTTTCTTACCGTTTTTGTGATGTTTGCCGGAGCATTTTCCTATTGGTTTGGAAACTGGTCTATATCAGCGGCTATAGGCCTTTTGTTATTTGTCAACCTTTTAGTTAGCAGTAAATCTTTTGAAAATCAATATCAGGCATTTGGACTGGATTATGGTGTAGCGCCATCCAAATATAATATTGATAGAATTAGCCAGTTAGGCGGGTACAACCATATTACCGAGGATAAAAGTAATACCCTGAAAATATTAGAAAAATGGCGAAGCAAGTTTCCTGATGATAATAATCCGAAAATGGTACTGGTTTGCGTAAGTGGTGGTGGCCAAAGGGCGGCATTATGGACGTTAAATGTGCTTCAGCATGCGGATGAAATGAACAAAGGGGGCCTTATGGAGAATACCATGCTTATAACAGGCGCATCCGGAGGTCTCATTGGTGCCAGTTATTTCCGTGAACTTATTTATCAGGAAAAGTCAGGGAATTCAGTTAGTCCATATGGAGCCAAGCACTTATCAGCTATTGCCAGTGACAATCTCAATGCCATAATTTTCAGCCTCTTGATGAACGATATTTTTGTAGGCTTTCAAAAATTTGAATATGAAGGTTTTGAATATAAAAAAGATAGAGGTTATGCTTTTGAAGACCGTTTAAATCGAAATACAAAGAATTTACTTAACAAACCCTTGGCAAGTTATAAGTACCCGGAGAAAGAGAGTATTATTCCAATGCTTATAATGGCCCCTACTATCATTAATGACGGCAGAAAACTCTATATATCTCCCCAAAATGTGTCCTATCTATCTAATGTATCTGATTCGGCTATTTATAAAAATAAACTGAATGGTGTCGACTTTCTACGTTTATTCAAGGGTCAAAGCAGTGAAAAACTACGGTTCCTAAGCGGCTTAAGAATGAGCGCTACTTTCCCTTATATAACACCGAATGTTACTTTACCCAGCGACCCTCCTACAGAGTTAATGGATGCCGGAATTACCGATAACTTTGGGGTTTCAGATGCCATTCGTTTTTTATTCGCTTTCAAAGACTGGATAAGTGAAAACACTTCGGGTGTTATTATCATGTCTATTCGTGATTCTGAAAAAGATGGTCCTATACAGGCCACACAGAACCTTTCATTGTTTGAGCGCTTCACCCTGCCTATCAGCAGTATTTATGAGAACTTTGAAGGACTACAAGACGTAACCAACGATAATAAGATCGAATATGCGAGAAGCTGGTTCAAAGGCTCGATTGATCGTGTTGATTTTCAATATATCCCTGAAGAATACGCCCGGCAAAACCTTTCGAGGTCTGATGAATTAAGAATGAAAAATGCCCAAAGGGCATCCTTAAGTTGGCGATTGACGGGCCGTGAAAAACGGAGCGTTGTCAATAATATTAATACACATGCAAATCAAAATGCTTTGCTCAAATTGCGTGAGTTATTATCAAATAAATGATAACCTGTTTTATTTACTATTCCGCTTTTGCTTGTAGAAATGCTTATCGGCTATGTATATTACTTTTTTAACTTCACAAAACGTTGAATCACCCGCTTTATCTTTTAGTAAAGTCGTTTTTACGATCTCCACCTCCTTCTCCTGCCCTACCCTTCGTTTAATATCGTCCAATTCGGTCAGCGTATAAACGAAATCCGCATACAGCGTGGTCCGCGCTGGCCTTTTGAATAAGATCTCAGCGGATTTATCCCAGACCACGTAGTCATTGCCTATGAGGTTGATCAACTGTACCATGGGGATAGGATCAACAGAGGAAAACATACTGCCTCCAAAAATGGAGTTTACGTAATTTCTATTCTTATAGCTTAAGGGAAGTTTCACCCGCACGGTAAGCAAATCTTCAGAGACATAGATTATTCTTCCGGTACTTCTCTTATACATGGGCGAAAGATTGAAGCCATATTTAAAGAGCGTCTTTTTCTTGAAGAACTTAGGTCCTATCCTGGCTATTTGTTGATATAAAGACATCTTACAGTGGTTGATTTTAAATTTACATGGATAACTTCATCTATTCAGTGTACTTGTGACTAGAATTAATTAGGAGGGCTCGCTTTTGTATAAACTTCCATTTAAATACTTTAACCCTGTATCGCAGGCCACGGTAACTACGGTTTTACCGGTTCCAAGTTCCTCAGCTAGCTTCAGAGCCCCTGCTACATTGAGACCGGTAGACGTTCCCGCAAATATGCCCTCTTCTCTCGCCAGTTTCCGGGCCATGGCACGACCTTCTTCTTCGTGAATAGCCCTTACCCCCTGAAGTCGATCTAGATTTAAAAGTGGAGGTACAAAACCAACTCCTATCCCCTCTACAGAATGCGTACCGGCTACTCCGGTAGAGATCACTGCCGAAGATGCCGGTTCAAAAGCAACTATTCCGGTATGTTGAACTTCCAAAGCATGGGCAACCCCCATAAGCATTCCCGCCGTACCCACCGATGCGCAGAAAATGTCAATTGGTTTTGCAATTTGCTTCTTTAATTCTTCACCAATTTTGGCATATCCAATTAGTTCATCGTGATTATGAAATTGATCCGTGAAATAGGTATTGTCGTCTTCGGCTAAATGCTTTGCTTCGGCAATCATTTTTGGCAACAGATCCTTAGTAATTTTACCATCTACGCTCGGAACGATGCGCAAATCTGCCCCAAAAGCTTTCATGGTATTTAATTTCTCTTCGGCATAGGCATCCGACGATACCACCCGAAATTCATATCCTTTGACCGAACATATAAATGACAGGGAAGAACCTGTACTTCCACCGGTGTATTCAACGACAGTCATCCCCTGCTTGAGATCACCCCTTTTCTCCGCTTCCTCGATCATGGCCAACGCCATACGATCTTTGTAAGATCCCGTAGGATTGTAATACTCCAGCTTTACAAAAACAGTAGCGCTCGCCTTAGGGACAATCCTTTGCAGCTGTACAATCGGGGTATTTCCAATGGTATCTAATATTGAATGTTTCATAGCGTGGTTTTACGTATCTAATCTACTGAGAATTATCACGAGGAACGGTGAGATACTGTTACTCTTTGGCATGTACTCTTTCAGGAACTGTGGTAAAGCTTAAATCAGCTCAACCAGACTTGCTCCAATCTGACATTCCTCAAAATCGATTTCAGGATAGGTTTTTTCCGCCCAGTTACTCAACATTTTTAAAGCAGGTAATAAGCTAACGGCCACTTTGGTGAGAGAGTACTCCACCCTGGGTGGGATCTCGGGAAAAGATTTCCGAAGGATCAATCCATCCTGCTCCAGCTCTTTCAACTGATTGGTCAACACCTTCTTAGAGATAGTAGGTAATAAGAGGTTTAACCTTCCAAACCGTAAAGGACCATTCGACAATAGATAGATTATGATAGGCTTCCATTTATTGCCAATGATATTCATGGTATGGACCAGCGTGCAGGCATTCGGGTTATCAATGTACTTTCTTCCCATGAGTTACTTTTAAGTTACCACTATTTTAGTAGCTAGATCGGTAATTAGTTTCTAAAGTAAACATTCGTTAGTTTCTTTGAGAAACAATTGCAAAATTAATGAAATGAAGAATATTTTTATTATCAACGGTCACCAAAAGTATCCTTTCTCGGAGGGCAGGCTGAATGCCAGCTTAGCTCAAAAAGCTTCGGATTATTTTACAGCTAACGGCTACCGGATTCGAAGTACCACCATGGAAGATGCGTACGAGGTTAATGAGGAAATTGAAAAATGGAAGTGGGCGGATCTGGTGTTTTTTCAAACCCCTATCAACTGGATGGGGGTTAGCTGGTCATTCAAAAAATACATTGACGAAGTATTTTCTATGGGGATGATGGGCGAAATGTCGGACGGTGACGGAAGAAGTAAAACAGAACCCAAGAAAAACTATGGTTTAGGTGGTAAGTTAAAGGGCAAGTACATGATGTCGGTTACTGCCAACGCCCCAAAAGAGGCATTTAATGACCCTGAAGAAACCTTTTTCAATGGCCTCAGTGAGGATGATTTGTTAAAACCCATGCACCTAAATTTTAAGTGGTTTGGCCTTGAACCCTTACCCACTTTCCTGGCTTATGACGTGATGAAAAATCCTGAAATAGAAAATGACTTCAAACGATTCGATGCGCATTTAGTAACCCACTTTAAAAACTCCGTGTCATGAAAAGACCTACACCAAAACATCCGGCTCCGGAGTTGTCCTTTCCGCTCTTAGGGGCAGGAGACTTCAACTTAAAAGAGCAAAAGCCGGAACACTTCAGTCTCATCGTATTTTACAGGGGTCTGCACTGCCCTATTTGCGAGAAATACTTGCAACAGTTACAGGAGCTTTTTCCGGAGTTTGAAGACAGAGGTGTCAATGTGGTAGCCGTGAGCATGGACTCGGAAAAACGAGCCAGGTTAGCACGTCAAAAATGGGGCATCACCAAGCTTACAATTGGATATGGTCTAAGCGAACAGCAAGCGAAAGATTGGGGACTATATTTAAGTAAAGCTGTAAAGGAAGGCGAGCCGGATCAGTTTAGTGAACCGGGATTGTTTTTAGTGGATAATGCCAATAAGGTATACTACTCGGCTATCAATAGCAACCCTTGGGGAAGACCCTATTTGCCTTCCTTTGTAAAAGCAGTAGATTATATCATTCGTTCCGGCTATCCGGCCAGGGGTGAGGTAGAATACTAGGTAAAGCTTCAATAACGAAGCGGCTGGCTCAAAAAGTAGGTCATCCTTAGTTTGCGAAGGATCTTACTAATCTTAGGTGACTGTTTAAAAGCTTAGTGAGATTCTTCCTTCGCCTGCCTCTGCCGAAGCGACCATGCGCAGGCAGGTCAGAATGACTTGAAATGTTGGTTTCTTCTTTTGAGACAGCCACTTAAGAACATACTTTAGTAGAAGTGATGCTATCCTAGGTATTTTTGAAAGAAAGCAATCATTTTTTCAGGGTGAACCCCAAAGTAGTTGTACCCGTCAAACCTGCGGTTCGTGCCTTCAATCCAGAAGAGTTCCTTTTCACTTGAACTGATACGGTCAAAGATCTCCTGGGCGTCTTTGGGATTATCCGTCCAGATATCGTCCAGAACTTCGGCCATGAAGTACGGCACTTTTACGGCATGAGCATAATTCTGAGGGTGCATCTCACCATTGGTAAAGCCTCCCAATTTTAATTGCTCAAGGTCCATTAACTCCATGTATTGATCCAACCCCATGAGACCCGCAAATGATGTCATTAGTGCGGTCATGGAAACCGTCATCGGCCCGAAAAAGCATAGAATATCTTCGAACAACTCAGGTCGTCGGTACATAGCTTCGTAGGCTGCATTTCCACCCGTACATCGGTTGTAAAGCCCACATTTCATCGTACTCAATTTCGGATGATTATTCACGTAGAGCTGGGCTCCTACCACATCGCGCCACTCGTACCTGCCTATACCACAAATGCCACCATTCGCAGCTCCGCTATTCCCATGGTTTCGCAAATCATAGGCTAAAATATTGTAACCCGCCCGTGACAGATGGCCCATGTGAGCCACAAAGTCAATTTCCAGGGTATCCACACCGGAGAAAGGCTCTCCAAAATGCCCTGTAAAGCCAGAACGGCTCATAGGCATAGGGTGATTGATAACGATGAGTTTATCGGATTCCCCCGGTACAGAAGGTATGTACCAGCCTTCAAGCGGGGTTCCGTCATCAGATGGAAAATAGACATCCTCCCAGGTATCCATACCATGGTCAGCAGGAGTTTTATGAACAGGTGTCCTGAACATAGGGCGTACGGCAAACTCAGCCAAGTACTTTAGGGTTCCATACTCTTGCTCGGAGATTGATTGTTGCTGAGTAATCGCTTTAGCGTAAGCCTCTACGCCCATTCTACCTTTAAGTACACCATCAATCGTATACTCGAGTGTTTTTTCAAAGGCCATAATCTATAATTTTAATACAGGGCTAAGTTCTGCGGTTTAACCCACCTTGCTGGAAAACAAATTCAGGTAAAAGGGATACAAATTACAGATGTGAAAAACGTGAAGGCGAAACCCCGGTAACTTTCCGAAAAAGGCGGGAAAAGTAGTTTGGGTATTCAAAGCCTAACTGGTAGGCAATCTCAGAAATGGTCGATCTTTTCTCATTCAGTAAGGATTTCGCCATATTAACAATGTGCTGGTGAATATGATCCAAAGCCGGCTTACCCGTATAAAACCTGATGACGTCACTCAGGTAATTTGGTGTCACATTTAACCGGTTCGCGAAGTAGTTTACTGAAGGTTGAACGACTTTGTCATCCCTTAAGGTTGGGTCGTAATAGCTATCCAATAAAGAAAAGAAGTCATTGACCAACGCGCTGTAGGACTCCTTCCTTTCACCAAATTGCCTTTTATAAAATTGGGCCACATGCGCAAAAATCAAATTGCAGTAGGCCAACAATATATCCATAGAAAAAGACGCTTTACTATATTCCGCATGGGCCTCTTTAAAAAGATACGTAATAGCAGTCTCCTCTTCATGCTTCAGAAAAAGCGGCTCGTGAAGTCCATAATTCAAGAATGAATACTCTAAATGCTGGTTATTTGAAATTAGGTCTTCGGTAATATTGATGTAATAACCCTTCCAGGGCACATCGGTACTCCACTCAATAGCTTGGTTAGGACTTGAAAAGTACATAAAGCCTTTCTCGCTGTCGTTTTCTAACCCATACTTAATGGATATACGATAAAAGTTAGGATAGACCGGTGGAGAAGACAACAAGAAGTCTTTGGGGTATTCACCCACATCAACAAACGGATGAGCCGGCTTTCTAGCGTTAGTGTATTCATTAAAGGACGCTATACTTTGAAGTTTCATGATTGTATGAAATAATACTTCCCGGACAAAGGTAAGAGATTGCTTTAAGGTTTTCGCTCGATATCGTTGATCACTGATCGGACCATATTCAGCTTGGATAGCTGACCTCCGGACAAAAATTTCACGAAAAGGTCTTCCTTTAGTTTAAGGCTTTTGAAGATCTGCTTTTCAGAATACCCTTTCTTGTAAAGTGTAGCGACTTGATCAAAAAAAGACTCTAAAAAATGCAGTTTCTTTTTGAGTTGGTTCTTGCCGTCTGTCAGTTGAGGGTTATGGGCGCAAAACATAACGTCAAAGTCTAACTCCAGAATCCTTTGAGTGGATTCAATTTGATCCATCATACTCTCGCCCTTCAGAAAATAACCGATATATGAATGGATGAAAAGGTCTGCTGAAAAAAGCCACTTCCGCTCAGGCTCATAAAGCGCCACCATATCCGGAGCGTGCCCGGGAATAGGGATAATATCAAAGGTATACTTATTTGTTTTTATTGTTTTCAAAACCGGTTTTATGTCGTGGTAAGGTGCTCTCTTTCCCCATACCAGCTGCTGCGCCCTGCTTATGCCAGGGGGGTTCTCCATAATTTGACTGCACTCCTCCGATCCGAATACATCGCAACGGTGTTTTTCCCGGATTGCACAGATGTTTCCGGTATGATCTTCATGGTGGTGCGTAATGAAAATTTGCTCTACGGCCAAACGCTCCGTAGCCTCCAGGATCTTCTTATGGGCTTTACGCTGTCCCGTATCGACAAGTAATCCATCTACAAAGTAAATGTATACCCACAGGCTGGGGCTGCCAATTGGAGCGTACCCAAACTTGAGGCCCAGTACTTCCTGATGTTTGAATGATTCGGTTTTAACCAATGCTTGTTTTTATGCTAGTACCATAAGAATTAAAAGCTCTGCACTTCAAGGCGTTTCTTATCACTTATAGTTCCTCCTAAAATTCAAAAGTAAAGCTTACGAGAAATAAATTAGAAAGCTAAATTCAATCTGGTATCTCAGCCAACCACCTGCGGTATTGAAAACTCACAATCTAGTTGTATTTATGGTGTAGAAAAGAGCCAATTTCTTTTTCGAGTTCGGCATATTTTGACGGCGATGAAAAACCAAAGAATGGAAAGATAAAAATGGCCAGTTCTGTCATGCCTAAGGTTTGTAAAAGCCCTCCAAAGACAGAGGGGGGCGATGAAACGATTGAAACTTCCTGCCCGTTAACTGTGATTTGTGCCCCTACTAATGTGGATTTACCCACTAAGACACTTTTATTCCCAAGACCAAACACCTCGTATGAATATTGATTGGAAAGCTCAGTCTTTAAAATTTCAGCTAATTCTTTAAGTGATGGAAGTTTTCCGGATGCTTGGATTATCATAGATATGGTTTCGTCAGATGAATCTTGTTGATAGTAACGAAAGAATGAGAGATAGGTTAAATTCTCCCGGAGTCCTCTGATGGTATTGATTAGAAATCAGGCTGCTCTTTGAGTTTAAAGTTTACGTGTATGGATTGGATTCCATCGACTTCTTTCACATCGCGTACCCGACCAAATTTACCTGCTTCTTTAGCTCTGTCGCGCTGACTGTCCGTCACCTTAGGATCGTCGGATAGGTAAACGGTAGGAGCCCATTGACGTCCGAAACTCTTGGTTAACAAGGTAAAGTGAATGTGTGCCCCTTCCCTGCCCAAATGGTCAGGCGCAGGCCTTATGGTTTTAAATTCAAACCTACCCTCTGCATCTGTTTGTACCCAGCCTTGTAATCGCCAGGTAGATAGTTCTTTGTCATTCAGCCCAAAATCAAACCCTTTTACATCGCGATGATAGGCATGAACAATGATGTTCTCCGCAGGCTCACCATCAGGTGTGAAAACCCTGCCATAAATGATTAAAGGGGTACCCGGCTCTTTCGCCGAGGCAATCCGAGCACTGGACGATAAAGTTTCCGGCTTTTCTTTATATGCCTCATTCCAGCTTTTCAGCCAATATGGATCCTGAGATTGAACTGCCTCTGATGCAATTAAAATCAACGTCAAGATACCCAGCCATACATTGTTAAATGTTTTCCTAGTCATAGTTTTGAGAATTAGTAAGATGGTTTTAAGTCAAGTTCTTTTTAACAATATTGTCCATTCTATTCCCTTATTCTTAGGTTTTAAAAGGTAATGCTGCCATGTGGAGTGTATTTATGTCCTACTGGAGTAGACGTTCCCAGTTCTCCTTATAGTGTCTACTTAAACGAACGGAAGATCCGTTTTCAAGAATTGCATCATAGTCGCCATTCTGGCGTGATTTCAATTCCTTAATGAAGGAAAGGTTAATGATTTTTGAACGATGCACCCGAATGAAACATTGGGGGTCCAGCGAGGCTTCAATACGCTTTAAAGAATCATTGTCCAAGTATTTTTTTGTACCCGTGATAATGGCTGTATACGGCTTATCTGCAGAGATGAGCTGAATGGTTTCGGTTTTTAACCAAATGAACTTCGAACCTGATCTTATCTTAATCTTTGATGGGTATTTCGTTTTCGCTTTTACCGGGCCACGCCTATTTGGCAGTACATATTGTTTGACATACGGAGCCAGTAAATAAAAAAGGAAAATAATATACAACTGATTCGAGAGTGCACTTTTGAATATTCGCCAAAACTCATGAGCAGGTGAAAAGATCAATGTACTAATCCCTACAAAGCAAAATGTAAAACACAGGATATGGATAAGACTTAAGGAAATACTTATTCCCACAATGACCACAAGCTGAAGTGCTTTTTCTTTCCGTTGTAATCTTTTGAATATTAATGATTGTAAAAAACCAAATGGCAGAAGAAAACCCCAAATGGTGTTGTAAAGCAAAGATTCCGAAATATAAAATCCTGTATTTTGAAACTCGCTAAATAAATAATCCTGAAAAACAGCAAGAAAGACCACCAAAACCACAAGAATCAGATAGAGTTGATAGTCCCGCAGTTTGAGGATTTCAGGTTTTGGGTGCATGTTGACCGACTGTCTCACTCATCATTCATTTAGTTATCGCACACGGCGATTATGATATTAAGTTGTCACAATTACATGATGTATACAACATCCTTTTAACTCTGGTATTCATAAGCTGCACTTTTTCCGTCCGGGTTAAATTCCCTAGAGTCCCCTCCTGCTGTTGGGTGACTCTGAATAGAAGAAAAATGTCCGGAATCATG